>NZ_QPFS01000113.1:0-15955 GCF_010906995.1 Rhodopseudomonas sp. WA056
AGAAGTGTATAAGAGACAGCTGCAAGCTCGCCTCGCCGCCCGACGCCAGCGCCCAGCGGCGCAGGCCCTGCGCGATGATCACCGGCACCACGATGTACAGCACCACCGACAGCACCAGCGTGTCCCACGGCACGGTGATCGCCGACAGGCCGAGCAGGAGGCCGACGATCGGCGCGAACGCGAACACCATGATGGTGTCGTTGAGCGCGACCTGGCTCAGGGTGAAATGCGGCTCGCCCTTGGTCAGGTTCGACCACACGAACACCATCGCGGTGCACGGCGCCGCCGCCAGGATGATCAGGCCGGCGATGTAGGAGTTGATCTGGTCCGCCGGCAGATAGGATCTGAACAGGTAGCCGACGAACAGCCACGCCAGCGCCGCCATCGAAAACGGCTTCACCGCCCAGTTGATGAACAGCGTCACGCCGATGCCGCGCCAGTGCTCGCGCACCTGGCCCAAGGCGGCGAAGTCGATCCGCACCAGCATCGGAATGATCATCAGCCAGATCAGCGCCGCTACCGGCAGATTGACCTTGGCGATCTCCGCCGCCCCGATCACCTGAAACGCCCCCGGCATCAGATGCCCGAGCGCGATGCCGACGACGATACACAGCGCGACCCACAGGGTGAGATAGCGTTCGAAGGTGGACATGGAATGATCTCTAACCCGTTCTCTGGACTCTTTTGTCGAATGATCTGTTGGCCGCTCCGCCCACCAAACTAACAAACGTCATCCCCGCGTAGGCGGGGATCCAGTATCCCAGAACGCCAGCTATCCAGCGCTTACGTCGCCGCGCGAACGCAGCGGCGCTCTGGAATACTAGGTCGCCCGGTCGAGCCGGGCGATGACGGCGGTGCGGGTGGTAACGCTTGGCTTCATCTCCACCCCAAAGCACAACTACGCCGTCGCCACGCGCCGGCCGCTGGCATCGGTCACCAGTTCGCCGTCTTCCTTGGTGAACTGGCCGCGCTGCGGCGGCAGCAGGTCGATGACCTGTTCGGACGGCCGGCACAGCCGCACGCCCTTCGGCGTCACCACCAGCGGCCGGTTGATCAGGATCGGATGCGCCATCACCGCCGCCATCAGATCCTCGTAGCTCAGTGCCGGATCGTCCAGCTTCAGTTCGTGATACGGCGTGCCCTTCTCGCGCAGCAACTGCCGCAGCGTCAGCCCGGCGCGGACAATCAACTGTTCGAGCATCGCCCGGCTCGGCGGGCACTTCAGATACTCGATGACGTGCGGCTCGATCCCGGCGTTGCGGATCAGGCCGAGGGTGTTGCGCGAGGTGCCGCAGTCGGGGTTGTGATAGATGACGACGTCCATCACGCGACCTCCGGCCGGCCGTGACTGGCGCCAGCGGACTGGCCGATCTCGCGCAGCTTGGCGCCGAGCGCGACGCCGTCGAGCCGCTTGATCGGCAGCGCGGTGAAGGCGCCGATCCGGTTCTTCAGGAAGCGGAACGCCTGCACGAAGGCGCGCTCCTTTTCGAGATCGATGCCTTCGACCGCGGCGGGATCATCGATCCCCCAATGCGCGGTCATCGGCTGGCCGGGCCACACCGGACAGGCCTCGCCGGCGGCGTTGTCGCAGACGGTGAACACGAAATCCATCACCGGGGCGTCGGCGGCGGCGAACTCCTGCCAGCTCTTGGAGCGCAGCCCCTCGGTCGGGTAGTTGCCGTCCGCCAGCACTTTCAGCGCGAACGGATTGACCACGCCTTTCGGCTGGCTGCCGGCGGAGAAGGCGTTGAACCGGCCGCCGCCGTCCTTACGCAGAATGCTCTCGGCCATGATCGAGCGGGCGGTGTTGCCGGTGCAGAGAAACAGCACGTTGAAGATGCGATCAGACATCGACGGTCTCTTTCGAAGGACAACAGGGGGTCAGGTCGGCGATCAGCGGGGCACAGATGTCGCTGCGGCCGTCGCAGCAATCCATCAGCATGAACAGCATCAGGGCTCGGAACCGCGCCAGATCGGCGCGGTACACGATCGAGCGGCTGTGCCGCTCCGAGGTCACCAGGCCGGCGCGGCTCAACACGCCGAGATGCACCGACATGGTGTTGGCCGGCACCCCCACCGCCTTGGCGAGATCGCCGGCGGCGACGCCATCCGGCTCGCACCGGACCAGCAGCCGGAACACCGCGAGGCGGGTTTCCTGCGACAGGGCCGACAGAGCATCGAGGGCTGCATTTGCTTCCATAATTCATGAATAATGGAAGTATCAGCACCAGTCAAGTCCTGTCTCCGCCGCCGCTCAGCTCGACAGCCACGCCGCGATGCTCTCGGCCTTCGGCAACCCGCCGGCATGCACTACCTTGCCGTCCACCACCACGCCCGGCGTCGAGGCGATGCCGAATTTGGCGATCTCGGCGTAGTCGGTGACCTTCTCCAGCCGGATCGGCACGCCGAGGCGGTCCGCCTCGCCCTGCACCAGAGCGGCGGTTTCGATGCAGCGCTTGCAGCCCGAACCAAGCACCTTGACATCCTTCATGACCTTCTCCTTCAGCCGAACAGGAAATTGAACAGATAGCCGACCGTCAGGATGCCGAGGCCGACCACGGCCACGAACACGGCGATCAACCGGACGTTGAGCACCTTGCGCAGGATGATCAGCTCCGGCGCCGACAGCGCGGTAACGCTCATCATGAACGCCAGGGTGGTGCCGAGCGCTGCCCCCTTGCCGAGCAGCGCCTCGACCACCGGGACGATCCCGGCGGCGTTGGAATACATCGGAATGCCGATCGCCACCGCGGCCGGCACCGACCACCACGCCTCGCGTCCCATGATCCCGGCGAGCAGACCTTCCGGCACCCAGCCGTGAATGCCGGCGCCGATCGCGATGCCGGCGATGATCCACGGCCACACCCGCCCGACGATGTCGCGCACCGCCTCGACCCCGGCGTCGATCCGGTCCGACACGCTGAGGCGCTCGGCTTCGAGCGGCGCCGCTTCGGTGCGCAGTGCCCGCACCCAGTCCTCCAGCCAGGCTTCGAGATGCAGCCGGCCGATCACCATGCCGGCGACGATCGCGACCGCGAGGCCGAGCAGCAGATACAGCAGCGCCACCTTCCAGCCGAGCAGCGCCAGCAGCAGCCCGAGCGCGACCTCGTTGACAAGGGGCGCGGAGATCAGGAACGAGAACGTCGCCCCGAGCGGCACGCCGGCGCTGACGAAGCCGATGAACAGCGGCACCGCCGAGCACGAGCAGAACGGCGTCAGCACGCCGAGCCCGGCAGCGGCGACATTGCCGACGCCTTCGCGCCGCCCGGCGAGCAGCGCGCGGGTGCGTTCAGGCGAGAAGAAGCTGCGCACCACGCCCATCGCGAACACGATCAGCGTCAGCAGCATCAGCACCTTGGGAGTGTCGTAGATGAAGAACGCCAGCGCCCGCGCCGAACCGCCGGCCGGATCGAGCGGAAGCTGGCGTACGATCCATTCCGAGGCCGGCGACAGCACCGCGTACACCGCGCCCCATAGTACCACGAGCAGGACGGTGACGATCAGTTTGGTCGTCATCAAGCGAGACTTGCCGGACAGTGCGGTGGTGGTCATGCGGCCCTCGCGCGCCGTTTGCGCCTGAAGGCGAGCGCGGCCTCGACCAGCGCCACCGCTTCGGGCGACAGATTCGGAGAGCGCCGGTAGCGCACCCACTGCGCGTCGCGCCGATCGATGACCAGACCGGCGCTGCGTAGCACCGCCATATGCCGAGACATCCGCGACTGCGTCGCGCCGAGCACGCGCATCAATTCGCAGACGCAGTGCTCCTCGCCGTCCCACAAAAGCCGCAGCGCCGCGAGTCGGGTCGGATCGGCGAGAGCGTTGAGATAACAGAGAGCTTCGGTATCCATTTTCAATAAATGCGCCTATGCGCATAAGCGGTCAAGCACAAATAGCTTGACTGATAATTCGATGATTGTAGAATTATCGAAAATGAGGCCGATCCCATGACCGATACCGCCGATATCGCCCGCTTCGCCGACATGCTCGCCGCGATGGGCACCGAGCCCAGACTCCGGATCATGCGCACGCTGCTGTCGGCGCATCCGGACGGGCTGGTGGTCGGCGAGATCGGCGACGAACTCGGCATCGCTCCGTCGACGCTGTCGCATCATCTCGACAAGCTGAAGAACGAAGGCCTGGTGCAGTCCCGCCGCGAAGGCACCTTCCTGCGCTACACCGCCAACGCCGATGCGCTGCGCGAGCTGCTGGCCTTCCTCTATGCCGAATGCTGCACCCGCTCCCGCGCGGTGCGGGCCGAAGACGTCGTCTGCTGCCCAACGGAGAACCGCAATGCCCACTGACGTGCAAGACGTGAAGGACATCGTCCGCGAGAAATACGCCGGCGCCGCGCTGAAGGTCGCCACCGGCGGCGGCACGTCGTGCTGCGGGTCGTCGGTGCTTCCCGGCGCCAGCCCGATCACCAGCAATCTCTACGACGCCGCCCAGGAACAGGGCCTGCCGGCCGAGGCGATGCTGGCTTCGCTCGGCTGCGGCAACCCGACCGCGCTGGCGCAATTGTCGCCGGGCGAGATCGTGCTCGATCTCGGCTCCGGCGGCGGCATCGACGTGCTGCTGTCGGCGCGCCGGGTCGGCCCGACCGGCAAGGCCTACGGCCTCGACATGACCGACGAGATGCTGGCGCTGGCGCGCGACAATCAGCGCAAGGCTGGGCTCGACAACGTCGAATTCCTCAAGGGCGAGATCGAGGCGATCCCCCTGCCCGACGCTTCGGTCGACGTCATCATCTCGAACTGCGTCATCAACCTGTCGGGCGACAAGGACCGCGTGCTGCGCGAGGCGTTCCGGGTGCTGAAGCCGGGCGGCCGGTTCGCGGTGTCTGACGTGGTGACCCGCGGCGAGATTCCGGAAGCGCTGCGCCGCGACGTGCTGCTGTGGGTCGGCTGCCTCGCCGGCGCCCTCGACGAGTCCGACTACGTCGCCAGGCTGGAAGCCGCCGGCTTCGCGCAGATCTCGATCCAGCCGACCCGCGTCTACGACATCGAGGACGCCCGAGAATTCCTCGCCGGCAAGGGCATCGATGTCGACGCCCTCGCCCCAAAGATGCAGGACAAGTTCTTCAGCGGATTCGTCCGGGCCACCAAGCCCGATGGAAACTCGTCCGCAGGATGCTGCATCTGACGCGGCGTCCTGGCTAACTCATTGCGAGGAGCACCGGGATCGACCCGCACGCCGGCGCATCACCCCTTCTTTGCCAGCCGCTTCTCCACCCTCTTGCGCGCGTTGCCGACCTTCTTGACCGCCTTCTTCACTGCGGGCGCCGAGCGGCCGGTCTTCTTGGCCTCGTAGCGGACTTCGTAGTCCTGGCCGCCGGCGACGCGCGCCCGGTCCTGCTTGCGTCCGCGCGTCGTGGTCTTCTTGGTGGCTTTCTTCGCAGCCATGCTGGCCTCCTGATGTTGCCCCGTGAGCAACGCATTCAGGAATCGCTGGTTCCGAAGACGCGGCGTCGTACCGAATTGAATCGAGCGTGGGTTTGCCGCCCTCGTCATGGCCGGGCATCGTCCCGGCCATCCACGCCTTGCTCGCCGACACGTCTCCAAGACGTGGATGCCCGCGACAAGCGCGGGCATGACGACGTTTGTGCTGCAAGACTCGAGTAACAGCGATGCTTACAGGCTGTCGCCAAAGTCCTCGCGGAATTTCGCCACCAGCTTGTTCTGCCAGTCCGACACCGGCTTGAGCAGGCCGTAGAAGAACCGCAGCACTTCCGGCTCCTCGATGAAGGTCAGGCCCTCGATCAGCTTGCGGTTGGCGTACAGCCAGGCGATGCGGTCGACCGCGTATTTGACCTGCGACAGCGTGAACACGCGGCGCGGCATGGCGAGGCGCACCAGCTCCATATTGGCGTAGATCTCGCTGCCGTCGGGCTCGCGCTGCTCGGACAGCGTGCCGCGCTCCATGCCGCGGATGCCGGAGGCGACGTACAGCGCCGCCGCCAGCGCGCCGGCCGGATATTGCGACTGCGGGATGTGGTCGACGAAGCGCTTGGCGTCGATATGACAACCGAGGCCGCCGGCCGGCGTGATCACCGGAACGCCGCGCTCGACGAGCTGGTCCACCATATAGGCGATGAACTGCGGCCCCTGGTTGATCATCTCCTCGTCCATGGTCTCGTCGAGGCCGACGGTGAGCGCTTCCATCTCGCGCACCGACATGCCGCCATAGGTGAGGAAGCCCTCGTACAGCGGCACCAGCGGCCGCATCTTTTCGTACAGCGCGCGGTCGCGGATGCAGATCCCGCCGCCGCGGGCGCAGCCGAGCTTGCGCGCCGAGAAGTAGATGATGTCGCACAGGTCGGCGGTGCGGCGGGTGATCTCGCGGATCGACAGCGCCTTGCAGTGATCCTCGCGGGTCTTGTTGAAGTACAGATTGTCGGCGAGCAGGCTGGCGTCGAGCACCAGCGGAATGCCGTGCTCCTTGCAGACGTTGCTGACGTCGGCGAGATTCTGCAGCGACACCGGCTGGCCGCCGATCAGGTTGGTGCCGCTCTCCATCCGGACGAAGCCGACATTGGCGGCGCCGACCTTCTCGATCACCGCCCGCAGCTTGGCGATGTCCATGTTGCCTTTGAACGGATTGGCGCTGGTCACTTCGAGCCCGGCATCGGTCACCAGCTCCTCCACCGTGCCGCCCTGCAGCACGATATGCGCCTTGGTGGTGGTGAAGTGATAGTTCATCGGCACGACCTTGCCGGGCGTGACGAACACCTTGGCGAGGATATGCTCGCAGGCGCGGCCCTGATGGGTCGGCAGGAAGTAGTGCATGCCGAAGATCTCGCGCAGCTTGTCTTCGAGCCGGGTGTAGGTGGCACTGCCGGCGTAAGAGTCGTCGGCGGTCAGCATCGCGGCCTGCTGGCGGTCGCTCATCGCGTTGACACCGGAATCCGTCAGCATGTCGAGGAAGACGTCGTCGTTCTTGAGCAGGAAAGTGTTGTTGCCGGCCTCGGTAATCTTCTCCAGCCGGCGCTCGACCGGCGGCAGGCTGAGCTTCTGCACGATCCGCACCTTGTGCATCTCGAGCGGCACCGCCTCGTTGCCGAAAAACTTCACTGTCGCCATGTCGCAAACTCCCCCGACCGTTCTCCCGCACCGCGCGGGGGCCTTGGCTTATCGGGCAGGCGGACTTTCTCAATTGCGCTTGATCAAACGGACGCCGCCCCGCGGAGCCCCGCCGGGGCCGACAGGCGAAACAAATCCCTACTGCGACGAAACCAAATCCACAGCCCGGCGAAAACGTCCGGAAACGGATGCTGGGGTACTGATAGCGCCAACAAGCCGCCGCAAAGGCGCCGAGGCGAACGACCAGAGCACCCACAGGGGGACCGACCATGATCCGTTTTCCGCGAACCAGCCGTGCCGCCGCGGCCGCAATCGTCGCGATCAGCACCATTGCCATCGCCGCGCCCGCCAATGCGGCGCAGCCGCTGCCATTCCCGTTCCTGCCCTTCCTGCCGCAGCCGGCGACGATGCAGCCGCTGGCCTACGCACCGGTCGAACAGACCGCACCGCAGCCCCAGGCCGCGCCTCAGGACGACGGGGAGGCTGCCGCCGAGCTTCCTGCGCGGCTGAAGCGCCAGATCGTTACCTATCCGAGCCGTGAGGCGCCGGGCACCATCATCGTCGATACCCCGAACACCTATCTGTACTACGTGCTCGGTGGCGGTCGCGCGATCCGCTACGGTATTGGGGTCGGCCGCGATGGTTTCACCTGGTCGGGCGTCAAGTCGGTCACCAGGAAGGCGGAGTGGCCGGATTGGACGCCGCCGCCGGAAATGATCGCCCGCCAGCCCTATCTGCCGCGCCACATGGCCGGCGGCCCGGGCAATCCGCTCGGCGCCCGCGCGATGTATCTCGGCGGCTCCATCTATCGCATCCACGGCACCAACGCGCCGTCGACGATCGGCACCCACGTCTCGTCCGGCTGCATCCGGCTGACCAATGAGGACGTCAAGGATCTGTATGCGCGGGTCGGCGTCGGTGCCAAGGTGATCGTGCTGCCCGACAACCGCCGCGCCGCCGATGCCGGCACCGGACGCCGCGGCTGAGTCGTCGCTGCGGTAAGCGATTTCGTTCATTCAAGACGCGCGGTCTCGTCGGAGGCCGCGCGTATCTGCGTCAGGCGTCTATCGCCGCTTACCGCGGAGGTTGTCAGCTAACCGTCAGCACGGCGGAACTATCAGTTTGCCTGACCGCGGCTCATCCTCTCTGTGCGCCGCGACGAAGGAGGACTGTGATGGACAAGCCGATCGACGCCGCGGCCCTATTGACGCGCCGGCGCCTGCTCGCAATCGCCGGCCTGACGCTGGCAGCGACCTGCACTGCCACCACGACCGGCCGGGCGGAGCCGTCAGCCGGGTGTTCGGAGATGATCCCGCGAAAATCATCGCAGCAGGACGCCCGCTTCGTCGCGACCGCGACCTCCGGGCGGCGCTGCGGCTCCTGCCGGTTCTATCGGGCGCCGGACCAGTGCCTGGTGGTCGAAGGGCCGGTCAGCGCGGAGTCGGTGTGCAATCTTTGGGCACAACGCGGCGGCGCACTGGGCTGCGAGCCCGACGGGCCCATTCGGCTGTAATGTTCGGCAACACCCCGCCGCATCCGGGGCGCCGTTACCGGCGATATCGCGGCGGTTCGCAGGCCTTTCCACGGCCTGGCGGCCAACGCATCTGGCGCCGCTGGCGCCCCCCGCCCCCGGCCTGTATTGTCCCGGCCGTTCCGCCCCGGGGTATCGATGCGTTTCGTCAAGTTTGGATTGGTAGCACTCGCGATCGTCGCGATCTCTTTCACTGTCACGCTGAAGGCGTTCGACTGGCTGGCGCCGCGCGCCATCTCGCCACCGAGCCTGCAGGCGCTGCCGCCACTGCCGCCGATCCGGCAGTCGACCGTGGTGGTGCCGGTATCGGTGCCGCTCGGCACCATCCGCGATCTGGTCGATGCGGTCGCACCGCGCAGCTTCTCCGGCAAAGCCGACAACCCGCTGTCCCAGTATGTGCAGAACGCAGATATCCACTGGACCGCGACGCGCGGCGCGGTGACGGTGCGCGGCGCCAGGGATCAGCTCACGATCACCTCGCCACTCAACGGCACGGTGAATGCCAAAGGCTCGCTGTCCGCCAGCACCCAATCCAAAGTCGACGACACGCTCGGCCGGCTGCTCGGCACTAAGGTCGCCAAGCAGATCGGGGTCAACATCAAGTCGTTCAATGCCAATGGCGACATCAAGGGTACGATCGCGATCAGCGCCAGGCCGGAGGTGCTGCCGAACTGGCACGTCGATCCGCATCTCGACGCCGAAGTGGTGCTGTCGGATTCCGGCGTGTCGGTCGGCGGCGTCCGCATCGACGTGCCGCAGCAGGTCAAGCCGGTGATCGACAAGGCGATCGCCGACCAGCTCGGCCGGCTGGAGCGGCAGATCCGCGACGACAGCGCGCTGGAGCGCAGCGCGCGCCGCGAATGGGACCGGCTGTGCCGCTCGGTGCCGCTGCAAGGCACCGGCGTGCCGAACGGCTTCTTCCTGGAGATCCGCCCGACCCGGGCGCTGGCGGCGCAACCGCAGGTCGACGCCTCGGCGGCGACACTGACGCTGGGCATCGTCGCCGACACCCGCATCACCGCCGGCCCCACCAAGCCGCAATGCCCGTTCCCGGCTGCGCTGCAGATGGTCGCGCCGGACACCGCGGGCGTCAAAGTCGCGGTGCCGATCGACATCCCGTTCCAGGAGCTCGACCGCATTCTCGAAGCGCAATTCGTCGGCAAGACCTTCCCGGAAGGCGACAGCCGCGCCGCGATCACGGTGAAGCGTGCCAAGCTCGCCGCCAGCGGCGACCGGCTGCTGATCTCGCTGCTGGTCGACGCCAAGGAGAACCGCAGCTTCTTCGGCTTCGGCACCGAGGCGACGCTGCACATCTGGGGCCGTCCGACGCTCGACCAGGAAGAGCAGACCTTGCGGCTGTCGGACATCCAGCTCGCGGTCGAATCCGAAGCCGCGTTCGGGCTGCTCGGCGACACCGCCCGCGCCGCGGTGCCGTATCTGGAAAGGGCGATCGCCGACAAGGCGGTGATCGACCTGAAGCCGGAATCGTCCAACGTGCAGCGCCGGATCGGCAACATGATCGCCAGCTATCAGCGCAACGAGGACGGCATGAGAATTTCCTCGGAGATCTCCAGCCTGCGGCTGTCGGACCTGGTGTTCGATTCGAACATGCTGCGGATCACCGCCGAGGCTAACGGCATCCTCGAAGTCAAGGTGACCCGGCTCAAACCACCGGAGCTGCCGCAGCCGGCACCGCGCTGATCCAGCATCGTGAAGCGGCTCAGTTCGCTGCAATCGAACGATGACGCGCACTTACCCACGCGCACGAACGCCGCCGGCAAAACCGGCGGCGTTCGCGTGACGAGGCTTTCAGCCTGCGTCGTTTACCTCGAATACTTGAACTCGGGCATCGCGGTGAGCTGATCCTTGGTGGCGTTCAGCACGGCGTGGTCCGGATACCAGCGATCCGCGTTGCTCGCCGTGGCCGACGTCGAGCCCGCCGCACCGGTGGTGGTGCCGGCCGGAGACGCGGTCGAGGTGGCCGAGCCGGCCGGAGCGGTCTGGGTATTGGCCGCAGTGTTCGACGAGACCGGGGTGTTCACCCACTGCAACTTGTCGAACGCCACGGCGACGTCGCGCTGGCCGACGCCGAGGAAGCCGCCGACGCCGATCACCACGCCCTGGATACGCCCCTGATTGTCGATCAGCAGTTCGCTGATGTCGCCGAGCTTCTCGTTGCCCTGGTTGTACACGTTGACGCCCATCAGCTTCGACGCGCGCCACTGCCCCATGTGCTGCTGCGAGGCGCCGGTGGCCGCGGCCGACGGCTTGGCCATGGTGTTGGTGTTGTCGGCCGGCGCCGGATTCTGCGCGTAAGCGGCGGTGGCGAGCAGCGTGGTGCCCAGCAGGCCGGCGATCATCGTCTTGGCTTTCATCGGATTGCCCTCTTGTTGTGAATGGTGTCTACAGAACCGCGGACACCACACTGCGTTCCCGCAATCGAACTGTTTTTTCGCGCACCGCCGCGTACCAATCGATTAGTTCGCAGCGGCGCCGGGTTCCCTCATGGCCGGGTTCCCGGACAATCCTGCGTAGACCGATGCGTCGCAACGACGCGCGTCGCCAAGCGTCCGCCTCAAAGAGAAAGCGCACCTCCTCCGCGGACGGAAGAGATGCGCTTGAACCGACGGCGTCACACAGTCGGGTAGATCCAATTGGTCGCAGGTCAGACCTGGTAGTTGATCAGCAGCGCCGAAAACGAGGAGGAACTGGTCGCGTTGCCGCTGGCGCCGTAGCTGCTCGCGGTCGACGACGATTGCTGCTCCTGCAGCAGCTTGAGGAACTCCTTCAGCACCTCGCTGACGTCGGAGCTCGATGACGACGAGCTGCTCGACGAGACCGAGGACACCGAACCGGAGGAATCGTCGGGCGGTGGCGGTGGCGGTGGCGGCGGTCCGCCAGCGCCGCCGGCCGCACCGCCGGCGAAGGTGTTCTGGAACAGGCTCTGCAATTCGGCGGCCTGATCGGAGGTCAGCGTACCGTTGGAGACTTCGGTCGCGATCAGGTCGTCGATCTTGGACTTCATGTCGCTCGGCGGCGAGCCGGCACTGCCGCTGGCGCGGCTGCTCTGTAACGCCGTATCGATGTCCTGCAGCGCCGTCGACAATGCGTCCGCATCGGTCGAATTGACGGTGCCGGCGGAGACTTCGGAGGCGAGCTCCTTCTGGAGCATCTGAAGCGGGGACAGATAGCTGCCGGAGGCAGCGGAGGAGATGGAGGTCATGAGAAACTCCAGGCTTTGATCACGACCGACGCTATGGTTAATCAATTAACGAGATATTCCGGCGCCCCGCCCGGTTGGTTGCGGGATTTTGCGGACTGGCGTTCAGAAACAAACTGAAACAAGATTCTTCGGCAAGCCGCCCCGAAACATCGCAAAACCCCGGCATGAGCAGCACACCGCCATCCATTCTCGTGGTCGAGGACGATCGCGAGACCCGCGCGCTGATCGCGAAGTATCTGCGCAGCAACAACTGCAACGTCGCCACCGCCGCCGACGGCCGCGAGATGGAGCGCTGGATCGCCGACCATCGGGTCGATCTCGTCGTGCTCGACGTGATGCTGCCGGGCGAGGACGGCCTCAGCCTGTGCCGCAAGATCCGCGCGAATTCGCAATTGCCGATCATCATGCTGACGGCGCGCGGCGACGATGTCGACCGCATCCTCGGCCTGGAGATGGGCGCCGACGACTACCTGCCGAAGCCGTTCAATCCGCGCGAACTGCTGGCGCGGATCCGCTCGGTGCTGCGCCGTCAGGCCAGCGCGGTCACCGCCAGCGCGGCGCCCGGCGCCACCACGCTCGGCTTTCTCGGTTGGCGGATGGACTGCCGGCGTCGCGAGTTGCGCAATCCCGACGGCGCGCTGGTGGCGATGACCAGCGCCGAATTCGATCTGCTGCAGGCGCTGTGCGAACGCGCCGGCCGGGTGCTGTCGCGCGAGGCCCTGCTCGATCTCACCCACGGCCGCAACGTCGGCGCCTTCGAGCGCTCGATCGACGTGCTGATCAGCCGGATCCGGCGCAAAATCGAGCCTGATCCGCGCGAGGCGACGCTGATCAAAACGGTGCGGGCCGGCGGCTACGTGTTCACTCCGATGGTCGAATCGACATGAGCGCGCCCAGGCGGCTGGCGGCACTCAAATTCGGTCTCGGGCTCGAGGGCGTTCGCGGCCAGATCGCCATTCTGGTGCTGGCGTCGATCATCGCCAGCCACCTGATCATCGCGGTGGTGTTCTTCGTCAACCGGCCGGACCGGCCGATGCCCTCGCCGGCCGAGCCGCAGCAACTGCACGCGCTGGCGCAACTGATCGGGCGCAGCGCCGCGGCGGACCGGCCGCAACTGATCGCCACCATCGCCGCCGCCTTTCCCCGGCTCGAGCTCACCGCCGCAGCGTCGCCGCCCGCCGATGCCGACGAGCGGCAATGGCCGCCGCACGACATCGCCGAACTGGGCTGGCGGCTCGGCCCGAACTACCGGGTCGCCTCGCTCGGGGACGGCAAGGTGGTGATCACCCTGCCCGACGGCGCCGCAATCGGCGCCCGGATGCCGCCGGAGCGGCGCCGGCCGCCATGGGGCAACCCGTGGATGGCCTCGCTGCTGATCGGCGTGGTCAGCCTGGCGCTGCTCGGGCTGTGGGCGGCCCGCACCCTGGCGGCGCCGCTGTCGAGCTTCGCCGCGGCGGCGGAGAATTTCAGCCTGGACAGTTCGGACGCGCCGCTGCCCGAGCGCGGCCCCGCCGAGATCCGCTCGCTGGCGCGGGCGCTGAACCGGATGCGCGGGCGCATCACCACGTTGATCGAGGATCGCACCCGGATGCTGGCGGCGATCAGCCACGATCTGCGCACCCCGATCACCCGGATGCGGCTGCGCGCCGAATTCATCGAGGACGAACACCAGCGCACCCAGACGCTGCACGACCTCGACCAGATGGGCACGATGCTGACGGCCGTGCTGACCTTCCTGCGCGACGGCGCCACCCGCGACGCGCCGACCCTGATCGATCTCGCCAGCGCGATGCAACTGATCGCCGACCAGTTTACCGACATCGGCGCCAAGGTCGCGTATCAGGGCCCCGAGCACGCGATGGCGATGGCGCGGCCCGGCGATCTGCATCGCGCGGTGACGAACCTGGTCGAGAACGCGGTGCGGTTCGGCACCGAGGTGACGATCCGGCTGGCGCTGACGCAGGATACGATCACCATCGAAGTCGAGGACGACGGGCCGGGTATCGCCGACGCCGACAAGGACAGCGCGCTGCAGCCGTTCGTGCGCGGCGACGACGCCCGCAACATGGACGACAATTCCTCGTTCGGGCTCGGCCTGTCGATCGCCCGTGCGATCGCCCGCGGTCATCGCGGCGAGCTGTCGCTGCACAACCGCACGCCGAACGGCCTGACCGCCCGTATCACCCTGCCTCGCCAGAAGCCGGACCGCAGCGCCGCGTGACGGCGGCTGCACGGCGAATCGTTCCAATTCCGCGGGCGGACGGGCGGCGCGCAGCCCTGCACCAAAGGCACGTTGACAGCGGGATTCATCCGCCTACATTGAGCCCGTTCCGAGGGGGGCTCCGACGAGGAGCTGAGATACCGCACGCTCGCCGCTTCGATTCGCGAGGCACAGAGACCGCGGTGACCCTTTGAACCTGATCCGGGTCATGCCGGCGAAGGGACAGGGATGCATCAGACAGTCGAAGGCCGTGGCGGGGCCGAATCCGCCAATCTTTCCGCTTTGGCTTCGGTAGCTTCGGCTTCAGTATCTTCGGCGTTGACCGCCGCAGCGCTGCGCAGCGAGAAGCCGGACCTGCGCAAGGACGCGCCGGTATCGGTGATCGGCGCCGGCATCGCCGGTGCCTGGCAGGCGCTGCTGCTGGCGCGCGCCGGCCGCAAGGTCAGTCTGTACGAGCGCGGCGACAACGAGATGACACAGGCCACCAGCCATTGGGCGGGCGGCATGCTGGCGCCGTATTGCGAGGCCGAGGGCGCCGAGCCGATGGTCAGCCAGATCGGGATGCGCTCGCTCGAGATGTGGCGCAAGGAATTCCCGGACGCGGTGTTCAACGGCTCGCTGGTGGTGGCGCATCCGCGCGACCGCGCCGATTTCGAGCGCTTCGCCAAGATGACCACCGGTCATCAGCGCGTCGACGCCGACGGCATCGCCGAGCTGGAGCCGGCGCTGGCCGGCCGGTTCCGCGAAGGCCTGTTCTTCCCCGACGAAGGCCATGTCGAGCCGCGGCTGGTGCTGGCGCGCCTGCACGAGCGGCTGATCGAGGCCGGCGGCAGCATCCATTTCGAATCGGAAATGACGCCGGAAGATCTGGGTGGCCTGGTGATCGATTGCCGCGGCCTCGCGGCCCGCGACAAGGCGCCGGAGCTGCGCGGCGTCAAGGGCGAGATGGTGGTGATCAAGACCGCCGAGGTGCAATTGTCGCGCCCGGTGCGGCTGATGCACCCGCGCTGGCCGCTCTACGTCATCCCGCGCCAGAACAATCACTTCATGCTGGGCGCCACCACCGTCGAGAGCGAAGACGAGCTGGTGATGGTGCGCTCGGCGCTGGAACTGCTCAGCGCTGCTTACGCGGTGCATCCGGCGTTCGGCGAAGCCCATATCGTGGAACTCGGTGCCGGGCTGCGCCCCGCGTTCCCCGACAACCTGCCGCGGATCGCCATCGGCAACCGCCGCGTCGCCACCAACGGCCTGTATCGCCACGGGTTCCTGATGGCGCCGTCGCTGGCCGAGAAGGTGGTGGCCTATGTCGAGCGCGGCGAAATCGACAATCAGGTAATGCGATGCTTGTGACCATCAACGGCGAACAGCGCGAGATCCAGTCCGCCAGCGTCGCGGCGCTGATGGCCGAGCTCGACTGCACCGGCGGCCACTTCGCCGTCGCGCTCAACTACGACGTCGTCCCCCGCGGCAAATGGGACGAGACGCCCGTCACTGCCGGCGACGAAATCGAGATCCTGACGCCGCGGCAAGGGGGATGAGGATGGCCTCGCAGCGTCGCAGCAAAGCACCGCGCCTGCCCCACCCCCCGCCGTCATCGCCCGGCTCGACCGGGCGACCCAGTATCCCAGAGCGCCGGCGTTCAGCCGCGAACGCTCTGGAATACTGGATCCCCGCCTTCGCGGGGATGACGACTGTGGTGGGGATGAGGATGGCGGTGATACACGCCACGCGCCGCAGCGCCTCCGCTCCCCTCCCCCTTGCGGGGAGGGGTCGGGGGTGGGGGGCCGCGAGTCGCAGCGCTGCTACTCACCTCTCCCCGCGCGCGGGGAGAGGTCGAATGCTGAGCGCAGCGAAGCGTTCGGGTGAGGGGGCGCCTCCGCGGAGCCGAGAGGCTCGAACTCGCC
>NZ_QPFS01000114.1:0-16015 GCF_010906995.1 Rhodopseudomonas sp. WA056
TCACCACCCATACGCTCGAAACCCACATTTACCGGCTACGCCAAAAGATCGAGCGCGACGCGGCGAATCCGGAGATTCTGGTCACCGAGGCCGGTGGCTACAAACTCGTGCCGTGATACCAATAAGGGGCCGATTCACCCGTTGCCCGGTCCCGCATGTCGATCGAAGATGATGTTGCCCTGCTCGCGCGCGTCCCGACGCTGCGGCTGCTCGGCGAGCAGGCGCTGCGGATGCTGGCGATCGGCTCCGAGCAGCGCGACTTCGCCCGCGGCGACGTGATGTTCAATGCCGGCGAGGCCGCCGATGCCGGTTACGTCGTGCAGCGCGGCGCGTTTCAGATCACGATGGAAGACGGCGGCCTCCACGAGATGGTGGCGCGGCCGGGCGATCTGATCGGCGAACTGGCGCTGATCATGCCGATGCCGCGGCCGACCACCGCGGTGGCGCTGGAATATTCCTCGGCGATCCGGATCGCCCGCAGTCTGTTTCAGCGGGTGCTCGAAAGCGATCCCGGCGCGGCGCTGCGGCTGCGCGACGAATTCGCCGCCCGCACCACGCAGGTTGCCAGCGACATCGTCACGGTGGGCAGCAAACTGAGCTCGTAGTTACAGCTCCAGCGTCGTCGTCACCGGGACGTGGTCGCTCGGCCGCTCCCAGCTCCGTGCATCGCGCAGGATTTTGAAATCGATGACGCGATCCTTCAGCGCCTCAGACACCCAGATGTGGTCGAGCCGCCGGCCGCGGTCGCCGACGGTCCAATCGGCAGCCCGATAGCTCCACCACGTATAGACCTTCTGATCGAGCGGGATTCGCTCGCGCGCGACGTCGACCCAGTTGCCTGCGCGTAGCACCGCCAGCAGCTTGTCGCATTCGACCGGGGTGTGCGACACGACTTTGAGAAGCTGCTTGTGCGACCAGACGTCGTGCTCGTGCGGCGCGACGTTGAGGTCGCCGACCAGGATGTGGCGCTGATCGCCCGCCGGATGCAGCGGCTCGCACGCCTTCATCTCGTCGAGGAACGACAGCTTGTGCTTGAACTTCGGATTGACCGCAGGATCGGGAATATCACCGCCGGCCGGGACGTAGAAATTGTGCAGCACCAGCGGCGGGGCGTCGTCGGCGGTCTTCACCGAGACCGAGATGTGACGGCTGTCGATGATGTCGCAGAAGGTGCGGATGTCGGTGGCGGCAAACGGCAGCTTCGAAATCACCGCGACGCCGTGGTAGCCCTTCTGCCCGTTCAGCGCGATGTGCTCGTAGCCGAGCCGCTTGAATCGCTTCAGCGGAAACGCGTCATCCGGACACTTCGTCTCCTGCAGGCACAGGATGTCCGGGCGCTGGGCTTTGAGGAATTTCGCCACCAGATCGATGCGAAGCCGCACCGAGTTGATGTTCCAAGTCGTGAGCGTGAGACGCATCTGCGCGACCTAGCGGATCGCAGCCAGGGGAGCAAGTCTGGGTCGGCGGCTTCAACCGGATTTCGCCAGCCACACGGTATGGCCACCGCAATCTGGGTCGTTGGCGCGGTGGGCTACCACCGTGAAGTCGTGCCGGGCGAGCAATTGCCGGTATTCGACCGGAGCAAGGCTTGCATGATACAGCGGCTCGCCCTGGTACGAGCCGGTCGCCACGCCTTCGGCCGGACCGGAGGTGAACATCAGCGCCGCGCCGGGAGCCGCATGGGCCTGAAACACCGCGAACATCGCGCGCTGATCGTCGGGTGGCAGATGAAAGAAACTGTCCCAAGCCAGGATGCCGCCGAACTGGCGCTTCAGATCGGCGCGCCGCATATCACCCACGACCCAATGCTGATCTGGAAAGCGCTGCTGGGCCAGCTCGATCAAGCCGGGTGAGGCATCGAGCCCGGTGAGACCATGCCCCGCTGCGATCAAGAATCGGGCGATCGGTTCGCCCGCGCCGCAACCGAGGTCCAAGATGGCGGCGCCATCGCCGGCGCACCGGCGAAACTGTTCGAGCCAGGCGCGTTCGAAAAGTGTCCGGCCGCGCTCACGATCCCATTGCTGTGCGTGTCGTGTGTAAAGACCGATGATCGCATCCGCGGTCATGGTTTGGACGACTAGCCCGGCGGGGTCTGGTAGTTGGTGTAGTCGATCTTGAACATCGACGGGTCCGGCCGCCGGGAGGTGTCGAGATTGTACACCGCCACCGTGGTGTCGTAGCCCTGCGGATCGGTGACGGTCCATTGCTTGAGCTGGCCGTCCTTGGTGCCGAACATCAACAGCAACCGGCTGGTGCCGATGATCGCATTCTTCTCCTCGATGATGATATTCGAATACAGATCGTCGGAGGTGATGCTGACCACGTTGGTGTCGCGCAACAGGTCGATACGGTCGCTCAGCAGATAGCGCAGCGGTGTCTGCGACAGCGGATAGACGTCCTGCGTCGCCAGCTTGCGATCACGCACCACCACCGATTGTCCATCGGCGATCATCGAGACCGGACTGGGCTCGTCGTACTCGAACCGGATCTTGCCGGGCTTCACGATGTAGAAATCGCCGGTGAGCTTGCTGCCGTCGGGCCCGACCTGGACGAATTGCCCGACCAGCGTCTGCAGCGACGACAGATAGGCGCTGACCTTGGCGGCCTCGGCCTTCTGTGCGGAATCGAAGGTGGTGAAGATTGATGCCGGCACGTTGCGCCGCGGATCGGGGATCACCGGTTCGGGCGGCGCGGTCAGCTTTGCGACCGGAGGCTGTGCCGGCGCCTGCGGGTTGCGCTGCTTCGGCTCCGCGGCGCTGAGCTGGGTGGCGCGTGCCGACGGTTTCGGGGACGGGACCGGTTCGGCGCTGGCGGGCTGGACCGCGGCCCCGGCGATCGCGATCGCGGCCGCTGCGCAGAGCTGTCGCAGCCCGGTTCCGGTCATCTCGTTCCGCATCAAGTCGTTGAGTTGTTTGATCAAGCTCATGTCCTGCAAAGCCGGGACAGCTCCGCCGTGTTGCCCGTCTGCCGCTACAGGGACGCTGTGGCGATTTCGCGACCCCGCATCGGACCCCTGCATGACCCTGATCCCGCTCAAAAGTTGGAATCCTCTTCGGCCACCAGGATCTCGCGTTTGCCGGCGTGGTTGGCCTGGCCGACGATGCCTTCGAGCTCCATCCGCTCCATCAGCGACGCAGCGCGGTTGTAGCCGATCTGCAGCCGGCGCTGAATATAGCTGGTGGAGGCCTTGCGGTCGCGCTTGACGATCGCGACCGCCTGCTGGAACAGATCGCCGCCGCCGTCGCCGCCCATGCCGGTGGCGTCGAACACTGCGCCATCCTCGCCCTCGGCCGGCTCCTCGGCGGTGACCGCCTCGAGATATTCGGGCGCGCCCTGCGCCTTCAGATGCTTGACGACTTTCTCGACTTCCTCGTCCGATACGAACGGGCCGTGGACGCGGCTGATGCGGCCGCCGCCCGCCATGTACAGCATGTCGCCCTGGCCGAGCAGTTGCTCGGCGCCCATTTCGCCCAGGATGGTGCGGCTGTCGATCTTCGACGTCACCTGGAAGGAGATGCGGGTCGGGAAGTTGGCCTTGATGGTGCCGGTGATGACGTCGACCGAGGGACGCTGGGTGGCCAGGATGACGTGCAGGCCGGCGGCGCGCGCCATCTGGGCAAGGCGCTGCACCGCGCCTTCGATGTCCTTGCCGGCGACCATCATCAGGTCGGCCATTTCGTCGACGATGATGACGATGTAGGGCAGCGGCTCGAGGTCGAGCTTTTCTTCCTCGTAGATCGCCTTGCCGGTCTCCTTGTCGAAGCCGGTGTGCACCGTGCGGGTCAGCTCCTCGCCGCGCGCCTTCGCCTCGCCGAGCCTTGTATTGTAGCCGTCGATGTTGCGGACGCCGAGCTTGGCCATGCGCTTGTAGCGCTCTTCCATCTCGCGCACCGCCCATTTCAGGGCGACGACCGCTTTCTTCGGATCGGTGACGACCGGCGTCAGCAGATGCGGAATGCCGTCGTAGACCGACAGTTCGAGCATCTTCGGGTCGACCATGATCAGCCGGCACTGATCCGGCCGCAGCCGGTACACCAGACTGAGGATCATGGTGTTGATCGCGACCGACTTACCCGAGCCGGTGGTACCGGCGATCAGCAGATGCGGCATGCGGGCAAGGTCGACGATGATCGATTCGCCGCCGATGTTCTTGCCGAGGCACAGCGGCAGTTTGTGCACCGTCTCGTTGGAATCTTTGACGCTCAGCAATTCGCGCAGATAAACCTTCTCGCGATGCGCGTTCGGCAGCTCGATGCCGATCGCATTGCGACCCGGCACCACCGCGACGCGTGCCGACAGCGCGCTCATCGAACGGGCGATGTCGTCGGAGAGCCCGATCACGCGCGACGACTTGATGCCCGGCGCCGGCTCCAGCTCGTAAAGCGTCACCACCGGGCCCGGGCTCGCCTTGATGATCTCGCCGCGCACGCCGAAATCCTGCAGCACGCCTTCCAGCGCGCGCGAATTGGCTTCGAGCTCGGACTTGCTGAGCGGCTGCCGGTCCGAGGCCTTCGGGGCAGATAGAACGTTAACCGAGGGCAGGTCGAACCGCGCCTTCTTGGCGGCCGGTTTCGGCGCCGCTTTCTTGCGCGGCGCGCGGGCGACCGGAGGAGCTTCCTCCTCTTCGTCGTCCTCGTCTTCGATCTCGTCGACCGGCTCGGGTTCGTAGTCGTCGCGGTGATCGACCTCGGGAGCGATCGGCGGCGCGGCGCGGCCGCCGAGCCGCGGCTCCTGCCGCTCGAACGTCTGCTTGCCGGCGGCGGGCGCGCTGCTGACCAAGCCGCGATAGGACAGCTTCAGCAGCCGCCACAGCCGCGCCTTGGCGCTCAGTACCGCATGCACCAGCCAGCCGAGCGACACCGAGCCGCGGTCGGTTTCCTCTTCGTCCTCGAGCGGCAGATCGTCGTCGGCGGACGTCTCGTCGGGTTCGCGTTCGCGGGAGCCGAATCCGCTGGCGATCAGAAACGTCGCCAGCGTTGCAACGCCGAGGATAAAGCTGAGGATGACCCGGAAGATCAGGCCCGGGCCGAACACCAGCGACGGCGCCCGCACCAGCGCGTCGCCCACCACGCCGCCGAGCCCGGTCGGCAGCGGCCAGGCGGTGTCGTGCGGAAACGATGAGGCGAAGCCGGCGGCGCAGATCGTGCACAGGAACCAGGTGCCCATCCGCAGCGCGGTGCGATCGAACGGCCGGTGGTTGAGCATCCGCCAACCCCACACCGCGACCGGCATCAACAGTCCGATCGCGCCTAGACCGAGGATCTGCATCGCCAGGTCGGCACCGATCGCGCCGGGATAGCCCAGCAGATTATGGATGCGCCGCGACGTCGCATGGCTGAGGCTCGGGTCCTGCACCGACCAGGTGGCGAGCGCAGCCGCCGCCACCGCGGCCACTGCGATCAGGCCGAAACCTGCGAGCTCGCGCAGCCGCCTCGCCAGTACCTCGCGTATCGAGGGCGGCAGGTGACCGACCAGGGGGAATGCTCGTTCGATCGCCGGCATGCTCATGGGGCCCTGCGCATCATCCGAGGATCCGCACCAAGCGATGCAGCGCCTCTGCCGTCGTTTCGCTGTCCTGCACCATCGCGATCCGGATATAACCCGCGCCCGGATTGCTGCCGTCGCTCTGCGTCCGCGCCAGATAGCTGCCCGGCACCACGCGGACGCCGCCGTCCTTGAACAGCTTCACCGCTGCGGCTTCGTCGCCGCCATGTGCGGACACGTCGAGCCACAGACAGAAGCCGCCGGCGGGACGCCGATAACCGTAACGTGCGCCGAGGATCTGATCGGCCAGATCGAATTTGAGCCGGTACAGACGCCGGTTCTCCTCGACATGGGCTTCATCGGAGTAAGCGGCGACCGCGACGTGCTGCAGCGGGATCGGCACCTGCGGCGCCGCGACGTTGCGCAGCTCGTGATAGGCTTTGAGAAAGCCCGCATCGCCGGCGACGAAGCCGACCCGCATCCCGGGCAGGTTCGATCGCTTCGACAGCGATTGGAAGACGACGACGTTGGAGAAGTCCGAACCCGCAGCCTGCAGCGCGCTGCAGGGCGCGATCTGGGTGTAGATCTCCGAGTAGCACTCGTCGCTGAGGATCATGAAGCCATAGCGATCGGCGAGCTGCTTCAGCCGCACGAAGTAATCGCGCGAGGCGACCGAGCCTTGCGGGTTCGCCGGTGACGCCAGATAGATCGCCACCGTGCGTTTCAGCGTCGCTTCGTCGAGCCCATCGAGATCCGGCAGGAAGCCGTTACCAAGCGTGGTCGGCAGGAACACCGCTTCGCAGCCGGCGGCGCGGGCGCCCGCCGCATAGGCCGGATAGAACGGATTTGGCATCAGGATCGCCGGCGTGCCGTCGCGCTTGGGCACGTAGCGCGCAGCCGCAATCGCGGCGAGAAACAACCCTTCGCGGCTGCCGTTCAGCACCAGCACTTCGCTCTCGGGATCTGGCGCGCGATCGAGCGCGAAGCGACTCGTCAGCCACGACGACGCAGCTTGTCGGAACGGCTCGATTCCTTTGGCGAGCGGATAGCGGCCGAATTCGGCGGTGTGACGCGCCAGCACCGCGCCGACGAAGTCGGGTACCGGATGTTGCGGTTCCCCGACCGACAGATTGATCAGGCTTTGGCCCGGCTGATACGGCGCCAGCAGTTCGGTCAGCCGCGCGAACGGCGAGCGCTCGCTCTGCCCGGTAGCGTCGACGCTGCCGGCCGCACGCGCCGGTGAGGTGGAAGCGGACAAAGCCATTCGAAATACGCCAGTTTTCACCGCGCCCGATCGGCAAGGTGGATCGAGCGGAAACAGATCAGCCACCATAGATACGGCGAGGTTAAGACGCGATTAACCATCGACGGGCGGCACGCGCTCTTCGATACGGACGCAGCTATACCGAGCGGGCAAGCTCTTCCGCCACCGCAGCTTTCAGCGCCGGCAGACCGCGGTGGATGGTGTCCCAGATCATCTGCGCCGCCACATCCTCGTAATCGTGCCGGGAGACGTTGCCCGATCCTGCAATTTGCTTCCGGGGAACCGAGGACTGTCGCTGCCTGACATCGTCGGATACGCGGCGGGACGCTTCCGAGATGATTTCGAGGCATCGCGTGACGGCATACACGGTCCGCAGATCAGCTTGAATTCAGCCTCCGTCAGACCGCCGGTGAATTCGATCGCGAGCTCGATGTGATGCCGGATGTCGCGAAGAGCAATCTCCGACGCATCAGAACGCATAGATCGCATCCGCCGTCGCGCTGGGCGCGACCCATGGCTTGAGCTGGTCACGATTCACGACGTCGACCGGATGGTTGAACAGGCCGGCGATGTAGTCCCTCAATTCCGCGTAGTCGAACACCGTGATGTGAGCAGCCGGATCGATTTCGACCAGAACATCGATATCGCTGTCGGGAAGGTTGGTACCACGCGCCATAGATCCGAACAGCGCCGCGCGCCGCGCGCACGTAACGGCGCCTCGGAGTTTCTCAGAATGGCGAGTGCGGTGCGGTGGTCCATAACCTCAGTATAGCAGACTTGCACTCGCGGTGCGTGCGTTCTGCTCCATAAAGAAAGGGGCCCCAGCTTGCGCTGGGACCCCTCGACGGTTCGGGCATTGCCGGGTATCTGCCCGAACCGTAGGTCCGGGCGCGGCGGTCAGGAGAACGCCGCGCCTTCGGGAGAACTTACATGTTGTAAGCGCGCTCGGTGTGCTCGACGAGGTCGAGGCCTTCGCGCTCGACTTCGACCGGGGCACGCAGGCCGACGATCACGTCGACGACCTTGAATAGGATCGCCGAACCGATGCCGGACAGCAGCAGGGTGGTACCGACGCCCCAGCTCTGCGAGATCATCTGATTGGCGAAGTCGTATTCGCCGACCTTGCCGAGCGTGTAGTCGTACACGCCGGTGCCGCCGAGCGCCGGGTTCACCAGGATGCCGGTGCCGAGCGCGCCGATGATGCCGCCGACACCGTGGACGCCGAACACGTCGAGCGAGTCGTCGTAGCCCAGCGCGTTCTTGATCACGGTGCAGAACAGCAGGCAGACCACGCCGGCGACGATGCCGAGCACGATCGCGCCCATCGGACCGGAGAAGCCGGCGGCCGGGGTGACCGCGACCAGACCGGCGATCGCACCGGACAGCGCGCCGAGAACCGAGGGATGACCCTTGAAGATCCACTCGGCGAACATCCAGGCCAGCGCCGCCGCCGCCGTGGCGACGAAGGTGTTGACCATGGCGAGCGCAGCACCGCCCGAGGCTTCGAGGTTCGAACCGGCGTTGAAGCCGAACCAGCCGACCCACAGCAGCGAGGCGCCGATCATCGTCATGGTCAGCGAGTGCGGAGCCATCAGCTCACGGCCGTAGCCGGTGCGCTTGCCGATCAGCAGGGCGCCGACCAGGCCGGTGATGCCGGCGTTGATGTGCACCACGGTGCCGCCGGCGAAGTCCAGCGCGCCTTTCTTGAACAGGAAGCCGCCGTCCGCCATGACTTCGTCGAGCTTGGCCTGCGCCGCCGCCTTGGCGGCTTCGTCGGTCGCGGCGGCGAGCGCCTTGACGGCGTCGTTGACCGCATCCGGACCGGCCCAGTACCAGACCATGTGCGCCATCGGCAGATAGATCAGGGTGATCCACAGCGGGATGAACAGCGCCACCGCGGCGAACCGGGTGCGTTCGGCGAAGGCGCCGACGATCAGCGCCGGGGTGATGGCGCAGAACGTCATCTGGAAGCAGACGAAGATCAGCTCGTTGATGTTGGCGTCGACGGTGAAGGTGCCGCCCATCGAATCGGTGGTGACGCCCGACAGGAACGCCTTGGAGAAGCCGCCGATGAACTCCGAGCCGCCGGTGAAGGCCAGGCTGTAGCCGTACAGGGCCCAGATGATGCAGGCGACGCACACGGTGTAGAATACCTGCGCCAGCACCGAGAGCATGTTCTTGGAGCGGACCAGGCCGCCGTAGAACAGCGCCAGCCCGGGGATGGTCATCAGCAGCACCAGCACCGTCGAAGTCATCATCCAGGCGTTGTCGCCCTTGTTGATGGTCGGCGCCGCGAAGGCTGCGGTCGTCGCGAACGTGCCGGCGACGAGCACGGCCAATCCCGCGCCGTAGGGACGTTTGAACGTCATTTGTTGTCTCCTGAGTGAAGCAATGAAGGTGAGCGGGTCAGAGGGCGGCCGCGTCGGCTTCGCCGGTGCGGATACGCACCGCGTGGTCGAGGCCGAGGACGAAGATCTTGCCGTCGCCGATCTGGCCGGTCTTGGCGGCGCTGGTGATCGCCTCGATGGTCTTCTCGACCTGCTCGTTGGCGATCGCGACCTCGATCTTGATCTTGGGCAGGAAGCTCACGGCATATTCGGCGCCGCGATAGATCTCCGTGTGACCCTTCTGCCGCCCGTATCCCTTCACTTCCGTCACCGTCAAACCGTGAACGCCAATGGCGGTCAGGGCGTCACGGACTTCTTCGAGTTTGAATGGCTTAATGATCGCCATAACAATTTTCATGGGTCCTATCCCCGCTAGGTCCCGACCGAAACGACCGGGAAATGATCTCGACTGAAATTCCCCACGCGGAGAGCATCACTACGCGGGCACAGCCGGCCAGCTAGAATCAAATGCCGTGCCAGTCGGTGCGGACGTTGGAATCGTTTCGGAATCGACGCCTTTTTCGCTGCGCGGCACTGAGACACCGGCTGCGCTATTCCGTCGCGCCCAACGGATAGGCATATCTGATCAGGAATCGAGCACGCCAGCATCTCGACACAATGATTGCCCATCCCGAGGGCAATGTGCGGTCCGAATGGCAGGTCGCGCGACGGCTCGCGTCGCGCGGCGCAATGGTTGCGTCAGAGTGCGTCGCTGTCGGTCTCGCCGGTGCGGATTCGCAGCGCGCGGTCGATCGGCGAGACGAAGATCTTGCCGTCGCCGATCTGGCCGGTGCGGGCGCCGCGGGTGATGACCTCGACCGCCTTGTCGGCGAGCGCGGAATCCACCGCGATCTCGATCCGCAGCTTCGGCAGGAAATTCACGATATATTCGGCGCCGCGATAGATCTCGGTGTGGCCGCGCTGGCGGCCGTAGCCCTTCACCTCGGTCACGGTCATGCCGTGGACGCCGATCTCGGTGAGCGCCTGGCGCACCTCGTCCAGCTTGAAGGGTTTGATGATGGCGACGACGAGTTTCATGCGTTAGCCCCTGATTCGCGCATAGCTTTCCGACACCGCCGCAGCGGTGCTCTGCTCCCGTGTATATGCCGGGTTTCGCAGCAGCGCGCGCAGAAAATAGGCCGATTGACGGTGCGGAGGAGCGGGCCGCGCCGCCACCTCAGCTCTTCGGCGGCTCGCGACGCTCGCGGATCGAGCCCTCCTGCACCACGGAGGCGACCAGGGTGCCGTCGGTCTTGAAGATCTGACCGCGGGTCAGGGCGCGGCCGCCCTGAGCGGATGGGGAATCCTGCGCGTACAGCAGCCATTCGTCGGCGCGGAACGGGCGGTGAAACCACATCGCGTGATCGAGGCTGGCCGGCATCATCCGCTTGTCGAACAGGGTGCGGCCGTAGCGCGCCATCGCGGCGTCGAGCAGCGAAAAGTCCGACGCATAGGCCAGCGCGCACATGTGCAACGCCGGGTCGTCGGGCAGCTTGGCGGCGGTCTTGATCCAGACGTGGATCCGGCCGTCATCGATCTTCTGGCCGAAATAGCGGGACAGCTCCACCGGGCGCAGTTCGATCGGCCGATCCGACTCGTAATAGCGCTTGATGAAGTCCGGCATCTCCTTGAAGAACGGCTGCTTGATGATCTCCTCGGCCGACAGGGCGTCGGGCGGTGGCACGTCCGGCATCCTGTCCTGATGGTCGAAATTGGTCGGCTCGTCGTCATGGAACGACATCATCAGCGAGAAGATCGCATTGCCATGCTGAATCGCGGTGACCCGCCGGGTGGTGTAGCTCTTGCCGTCGCGCAGCCGTTCGACCTGATAGATGATCGGCACCTGCGGGTCGCCGGGCAGAATGAAATAGCAATGCAGCGAGTGCGGCAGCCGGTTCTCGACGGTGCGGCACCCGGCCACCATCGCCTGGCCGATCACCTGGCCGCCGAAGACGCGCTGCCAGCTCGTCTTCGGGCTGGTGCCGCGAAACAGGCTCACCTCGATCGGTTCGAGATCGAGGATCGAAATCAGGTCGATCAGGCTTTTGGACACCGTGCGCTCCCATCAAGCGCCGGGCCGTGATTTCACACTGCCGGCGATGTCTGTTAGAACCCCCGACGTTCGACGGGGTTGTTCCTGAACCTGTTTCGCCCAGCTCCGACCATGGCGCAAGAGTGAGAAAAATGACGGCACCGCGAAGCATTGTCATCGGAGGCGGCGCGTTCGCCGGTCTGGCGCTGGCGCTGGCGCTTCGCCAGGGGCTCGGGCCGGAGGTGCCGGTGATCGTCGCCGATCCGGCGCTGGCGATGCGGCCGAGCAAGGATCCGCGCGCCACCGCGATCGTGGCTGCGTGCCGGCGGCTGTTCGAGGCGCTCGAGGTGTGGGACGAGGTGGCGCCGACCGCGCAGCCGATCGTCGACATGATCGTCACCGACAGCCATCTCGAAGATGCGACCCGGCCGGTGTTCCTGACGTTTGCGGGCGAAGTGCAGCCGGGCGAGCCGTTCGCCCACATGGTCGAGAACAAATATCTGGTCGAGGCGCTGGCCCGGCGCGCCGAGGCCGAAGGCGTCGAGCTGCGCGCCACGCCCGTCACCTCCTACGATGCGCGCCCCGAAGCGATCGGCGTCACCCTCGGCGACGGCAGCGTGATCGACGCCAGCCTGCTGGTTGCCGCCGACGGCGCCAGGTCGAAGCTCCGCCAGCGCGCCGGCATCGTCACCTATGGCTGGGACTACGACCAGTCGGGTATCGTCGTCACCGTCGAACACGAGCGCGACCACAATGGCTGCGCCGAAGAGCATTTCCTGCCCGCCGGTCCGTTCGCGATCCTGCCGCTCACCGGCCGGCGCTCGTCGCTGGTATGGAGCGAGAGCCGCCGCGATGCCGAGCGGATCGTCGCGCTGCCGGAGAAGGAATTCCAGCGTGAGCTGGAGAAGCGGTTCGGGCTGCGGCTCGGCGACGTCAAGCCGCTCGACAAGCCGAAGTCTTTTCCGCTCGGCTATTTCGTGGCGCAGTCGTTCATCGCGCCGCGGCTGGCGCTGATCGGCGACGCCGCGCATGTGATTCATCCGATCGCCGGGCAGGGCCTCAATATGGGTCTGCGCGACGTTGCGGCGCTGGCCGAAGTGGTGGTGGATGCGGCGCGTCTCGGGACCGATCCCGGGCAGGTCGACGTGCTGGAGCGCTATCAGCGCTGGCGGCGGTTCGACACCATGGCGATGGGCGTCGCCACCAACGGGCTCAACTTCTTGTTTTCGAACAACTCTTCGCTGCTTCGCGGGATTCGCGACATCGGCCTCGGTCTGGTCGATCGTCTGCCGCCGCTGAAGGGCGCGTTCATCCGCCAGGCTGCCGGCCTGACCGGCGAAATCCCGCGGCTGCTGAAGGGCGAAGCGCTGTAACGCGGCGCGTAAGCGACCCGCCGCCTCCGCCGTCGCGGAAGGCCATCAGCCTCTCACCGAATCGCAAGCTCGGTCCCTCGCCCGCAGGCGAGGGAGCTGTGCTCGGGCTGTCGCCCACCTCACCCGATCTTCCGCGCCTCTTCGGGCAGCATGATCGGGATACCGTCCCGGATCGGATAAGCGAGCTTGGCGCCGCGCGAGATCAGCTCCTGGCGGGCGGCATCGAATTCCAGCGGTCCCTTGGTGATGGGACAGACCAGAATGTCGAGCAGCTTGCGATCGACGGCATCGGGCCGCTCGGACGGCGAAAGGGTCATGGCTTCAGTCTCCAGAACAACGGGCTGGCTCGGGCTTGATCGGACAGCGGCACGGCGGCGTCAACGCGCGCGCGCAAATGCGGCGCCCTACTGCAGCGGCGGGTCGCCGCTGGTGCGTTTCTTGGCGAGGTCCATCTCGGTGACGGCGATCAGGATCTCGGCCCGGGTCTTCAGGTCGGGCGCCTCCAGCAATGCCTGCTTCTCCGGCGGCCCGTAGGGCGACATCATCGCCAGCGCGTTGACCAGCGCCTCGTTCGGCGCGCTCTCGACGCCGTCCCAATCGACCTTCAGATTGTTGGCCTTGAGGAAGTCGGTCAGCACTGCGAGCAGCGTCTCACGATCGACCTCGTCTTCGCCCTTGCGCGCGACGAAGTCGTCGACGAACGGGAAATAGTCGACCTTGCACTGCCGGTACGGCGTCAGCACCTGCAGTTCCTCGACCACCTTGAAGCGCGACACCCCGGTCAGCTCCAGGATGTAGCGGCCGTCGCCGGACTCGGCGAGCTGGGTGATCCGCCCGACGCAGCCGACGCTGAACAGCGCCGGCTTCTCGGCGGCTTCCGAGGAATGCGCCGTGTCGGGCTGAATCATGCCGATCAGCCGATGGCCGTCGCGCAGCGCGTCGTCGATCATCGCCAGATAGCGGGGCTCGAAGATGTTCAGCGGCATCTGCCCGCGCGGCAACAGCAGTGCTCCCGGCAGCGGAAACACCGGTATCACCTCGGGGAGGTCGGCTGGACCGCGATAGGCGGCATTGATCGGCATCGCCGGCTCCGCGTTCGAGGATTGCGACTACGAGAACAGGATCGTCGACAGCCGCTTGCGGCCTTCGATGGTGGCGTCGTCGGTCGGACCCCAGGCTTCGAAGAACTGCACGAGCTGCTTGCGGGCGCCGTCGTCGTTCCATTTGCGGTCGCGCTTGACGATATCGAGCAGATGACCGGTCGCCTCCTCGCGCCGACCCGCCGCGTTGAGGGCGACGGCGAGGTCGAATCGCGCCTGATGATCGAGCGGATCGGCGGCGACCTTCTGTTCCAGCTCGGCGATCGGACCGAGCGATTCGGCCTGCTCGGCGAGGTCGATCATCGCTTGGACCGCCTTGACGGCGGCGTCCTCGCGACCGGCCTCCGCGACCAGGGCCAGCGTTTTCTTGGCCTGCTCGGTGGCGCCGGTCTGCATGTAGCAGCGCGCCAGCCCGGCGATCGCCGGAATGTTCGCGGCGTCGGAGCGCAGCACCTCGGCATAGATCGACGCCGCGGTCTGGACGTCGCCCTCAGCCAGGATCGCTTCCGCCTCCTGCAGCAATTCGGCCGCCGAAGGGGCGCCGCCCGGCATGCCGGCGGTCAGCTTTTCGATGAAGGCTGCGACCTGGCTTTCCGGCACTGCGCCCATGAAGCCGTCGGCCGGCCGGCCGTCGACGAAGGCGATCACGGCCGGAATCGACTGGATGCCCATCTGGCCCGGAATCGACGGATGCTCGTCGATGTTCATCTTGACCAGTTTGACCTTGCCGCTCGCGGCGCGGACGGCCTTTTCCAGCATCGGCGTGAGCTGCCGGCACGGACCGCACCACGGCGCCCAGAAGTCGATCAGAACCGGCTGCTGCTTGGATTCCTCGATGACGTCGCGGACGAAGCTCTGGGTCGTGGTGTCCTTGATCAGATCGGCGGCGGCCTGAGACGCCGCACCGCTGCCCTGCTCCATAATCGTCACGTGATCCCCTCGCTGCTGTCGGTCCGGTATTCGCCATTTTAGCACGGCCCCAGCTCTAGATGGCGCAGGAAGTTGGTTTTGCAACGGGAACCGGCCCCGGCGCTGCCGTTGAGATCGGCGCCGGCGCGGCTTCGGCGGCTGTTTCGCTGCGGGCCGCTCGGAGTCGGTCGCATTTAAGTCGAACGTCCCCGGTCCGATCCTCTGCCGGCAAAAAAGCCGGTACATGAAATGTCGAACGGCTGTTGCAATCGCCCGCGGCATTTGGCATAGGACTGCCCACGGTCGTGCCGACGGCGCGCCGTTTCTCGGATGCGGGTGTAGCTCAGGGGTAGAGCACAACCTTGCCAAGGTTGGGGTCGAGGGTTCGAATCCCTTCGCCCGCTCCAGAGACAAGCTGTCCGGTCAGCGTTCCTTTAGCCAACTATACTACCAGCGCAGTGCGGATGCTTGTGTCCGGGGCGACGGATTGTCGTCCGGGAACTTGAACCATTCGCGATTCCGGGGTCCGAAGGACAGCGCGTGTCTCTACAGAGTCGGATCGGCCAGACCTGGCTGGGCGAACGATGCGGAATCTGAAATAGGTCGGCCCCCGATCGCCAAGCAGAGCATCAGGAGCCAGCCGGTCCGCCTATGCTGTTCTACGACCCCCTGTTTCTGACCTGCTTTCCGCTGCTCTACGTGCTGTATTTCGCAGCCGACGCGGCCCGGACCAAGCGCTGGATTCTGCTGATCGGCAGCGGGCTGTTCTATCTCTGGGGAGAGCCGCTGTTCGTGCCGGTGGTGGTCGCCTCGGCGCTGATCGATCATCTTCTGGCTCGGGCAATCGACCGCAGTTCGAACCCATCGATGCGTCGAGCGCTGCTGGCGCTCGGCGTGGCGCAGAACATCGCGATCCTGATCGTCTACAAGTACACGAGGTTCGCGCTGGAGAGCCTGAACGTGCTGCTGGCCGCCGGCCAGCTCGGTGCGCTGCCGGTGTGGCAGATCGCGCTGCCGATCGGGGTGTCGTTCGTCACCTTCGAGAAGATCACCTATCTGGTCGATACCTATCGGGGCGTGTCGCAGCCGGCGCGGCGGTTCTCCGACTACTGCCTGTTCGTGTTCTTCTTTCCCAAGCTGCTGGCCGGACCGATCCTCAAATATCACGAGATCGATCGCCAGATCGCCGTGCCGCGCGGATTCGACTGGAACGATTGCGGCGCAGGCTTGGCGCGGTTCGCCCAAGGCGCGTTCAAGAAGCTGCTGATCGCCGATCCGCTCGGCCACTATGCCGATCAGGTGTTCGGCGCCGATCCGGCGACGCTGTCGATGGGAGCCGCGTGGCTCGGTACGGTCTGTTTCACGCTGCAGATCTATTTCGACTTCTCCGGCTATTCCGACATGGCGATCGGGATCGCCCGAATGCTCGGCTTCTCGCTGCGCGAGAACTTCAACATGCCGTACGT
>NZ_QPFS01000115.1:0-15980 GCF_010906995.1 Rhodopseudomonas sp. WA056
CTCCGCACTCACGCGCGCCGGCTCGGCGATGTTCATGGTGCACACCGTGCTGCTGTGGCTATGGCACGCGCCCGCACCTTATGCGGCGGCGCTCGCCGATCCGGCTGTGTTCTGGGCGATGGAACTGAGCCTGCTCGGCAGCGCGGTCGCGCTATGGCTCGCCGTTCTCGCCCCGGCCGGGGCGATTGGGCGGAGTTTGGCGGTTTTGCTGGGGTCGGTGGTGCAGATGGGCATGCTGGGCGCGGTGATCACTTTCGCCCGTGCGCCGCTGTACGATGCCCATCTGGGGGTGACGACGGCTTGGGGGCTGTCTGCGCTTCAGGACCAGCAGCTCGCCGGCCTGGTGATGTGGGTTCCGGGCGCGCTGCCCTACCTGGCGGTGGCGCTGGTGCTGCTCGGGCGCCGGCTCGACCGGCCGATCGCCGCCAATGAACCGGTCCGATGATCGCGTGGCTGAAACTCGTTCATATCCTGGCGCTGATGGTGTGGTGCGCGGGGCTGCTGGCGCTGCCCGGCCTGTTCGTCCACCGCAGCCGGCTGGCGGATGCCGAAGCGGCCGAACTGCACCGGCTGACCCGGACGCTGTTCATCAAGATCACCTCGCCGGCGGCGTTCGTGGCGGTGGTGGCGGGCACCGTGCTGCTGTTCATGCGCGATGTCTTCACCACCTGGATGATGCTGAAGCTGGTGGTGGTCGGCGTCCTGGTGGTGATCCATGTCCGCAGCGGTCACCAGATCCTCAACCTGTTCGGACCCGAGGGGCACTATGCCGCCTGGCGGCGCTGGACCATGACGGCCGCGACCCTGTGCACCATCGCCGGTATCCTGACGCTGGTGCTGGCCAAGCCGGTGCTGGCGCCGCTGAACCTGCCGGACTGGATGACCCGGCCGGGCGGGCTTCACTCCTTGGTCGAGACCATCAAGCCGACGCCGTGATCGAACACCAGCTTGCCGCCATGCCATCCGGCCAGGCCGACGAACACGGTGCCGAGGGCGGAGATCATCAGCCCGACCGGCAGCACCGGGTCGTCCTGCACCAGCCGCCACCCCCAATTGGCGCCGGCGATCGACACCAGCGTCACCCCGGCGACCGCATGGGTCCAGCTCGTCGTGCGCTGGCGGATGCCCTCGACCAGCAGCAGCTCCGCCGTCCCGGCGATGCTGGCGGCGACGCCGAACCAGAACGCGAAGCCGCTCGCCCACAGTCCGGCGCGCGCCCAGAACGGATCGGCGCTCCACCAATAGAACACGTCGCAGCCCAGCGTGGAGATCACCAGCGCGATCGGAAACGACACCAGCATCGCGTGGACCGGATGGCCGGCGAACGCCACCACCGAACTGGTGTCGTATTCGTTGATTTCCTCGATGACGGTCTTCGGCATTGCGCACCTCTTCGCTCGGTAATGCGGCGAGGCCGGGCCGGTTGCATCGCGGCCGTCGTCACGATGCCGCTGGCCGGGTGCAGCGGGCCGCTGTCGACGCTCGATCCCGCCGGCCCATCGGCGGCCGCGATCGCGGAGCTGTGGTGGGCGATGCTCGCCGGATCGATTGCGCTGTTCGGTCTGGTGATGACGCTGCTGCTGTGGACGTTCCTCCGGGCGAACGCCCACCCGTCGTCGCCGCGGCCGAAGCTGTGGCTCGCCGGCGGCGGACTGGTTCTGCCGGCGCTGGTCCTGACGCCGCTGCTCGCTTACGGGCTGCTGACCGGCGAGCGGCTGCTGGCGCATCCGCGCGCCGCCGAGGTGACGCGGATCGAGGTCGAGGCCCGGCAGTGGCAATGGAATTTTCGTTATCCGGCCGCAGCCGGCGGCCCCCGGATGTCGGTCAATGAACTGCATCTGCCGGCGGGGCGGCCGGTCGATCTTCACGTCGGCAGTGCCGACGTGATCCACGGCTTCTGGATTCCGCGGCTCGGCGGCAAGATCGACGCCATTCCAGGGCACATCAACGTGATCCGGCTGAGCGCCGATCGGCCCGGCGTGTATCGCGGCGTCTGCGCCGAATTCTGCGGCGGCGGCCATACCGCGATGGACTTCCGGGTCGAGGCGCATTCCGACGACAGCTACGAGGACCGGCTGCGCGAGCTGCCGCGGGACCGGCCATGACGACAGACACCCAGGATACCCGCCATCCGCCGGTCAGCGCGATCCGGCTGCACAAGCGGCTGGAAGCCGTATGGGGCACGCCGCCCGGCTGGGCGCGGCTGTCGGCGGTGAACCACAACGTCGTCGGCCGCCGCTTCATCCTGACCGCATTCGTGTTCTTCGGCATCGGCGGCGTACTGGCGATGCTGATTCGGGCCCAGCTCGCGACGCCGCGCAGCGCCTTCCTCGGGCCGGAGATCTACAACCAGATCTTCACCATGCACGGCACGGTGATGATGTTCCTGTTCGCGATCCCGATGTTCGAGGGCTTTGCGATCTATCTTCTGCCGAAGCTGCTCGGCGCCCGCGACATGGCGTTTCCCCGGCTCGGCGCCTACGGCTATTGGTGCTACCTGTTCGGCGGGTCGATCCTGCTGATCGCGCTGGCGTTCGGGCTGGCGCCGGACGGCGGCTGGTTCATGTACACGCCGCTGACCTCGAAGACCTACAGCCCCGGCATCAACGCCGACATCTGGCTGATCGGCGTCACCTTCGTCGAAGTGTCGGCGATCTCGGCGGCGATCGAGATCATCGCCACGGTGCTGAAGACCCGCGCGCCCGGCATGTCGATCGACAAGATGCCGCTGCTCGCCTGGTATCTGCTGGTCACCGCCTTCATGATGCTGTTCGGCTTCCCGCCGCTGATCCTCGGCTCGGTCCTGCTCGAACTGGAGCGGGCGTTCTCGCTGCCGTTCTTCGACCCGACGCGCGGCGGCGACTCGCTGCTGTGGCAGCACCTGTTCTGGCTGTTCGGCCATCCCGAAGTCTACATTATCTTCCTTCCGGCCGCCGGCATGGTCTCGACCATCCTGCCGACGCTCGCCCGGCGCGAGATCCTCGGCTACGGCTGGATCGTGGTCAGCGTGGTGGCGCTGGCGTTCCTCAGCTTCGGGCTGTGGGTGCACCACATGTTCACGGTCGGAATTCCGCACCTCGCTCTGGCGTTCTTCTCGTCGGCCAGTACGGCGGTGGCGGTGCCGACCGCGGTGCAGATCTTCGCCTGGATCGGCACCCTGGCGGCGGGGCGGCCGCAGCTCAAACTGCCGATGCTGTACCTGCTCGGCTTCTTCTCGGTGTTCGTGATCGGCGGACTGACCGGCGTGATGCTGGCGATCGTGCCGTTCAACTGGCAGGCGCACGACACCCATTTCGTGGTCGCGCATCTGCACTACGTGCTGGTCGGCGGCTTCGTGTTTCCGATGCTGGCGGCGGCGTATTACTGGCTGCCGCATTTCACCGGCCGCGTACCGCGCCACAGCCTCGGCACCGCCGCGTTCTGGCTGATCATGATCGGCTTCAATCTCACCTTCCTGGTGATGCACTGGACCGGGCTGCTCGGCATGCCGCGCCGGATCACCGGATACGGGCCCGAGACCGGATGGGAATGGCCGAACCTGCTGTCGTCGATCGGCAGCTTCACCATGGCGATCGGCTTCGCATTGTTCGCCATCGACGTCCTGATGCACTGGCGGCACGGCAAGCGCTGCGACCGCAACCGCTGGGGCGCCGGCACCCTGGAATGGGCCACCGCGACGCCGCCGCCGAGCTACAATTTCGCGTCGCTGCCGCAGATCGCCTCGCGCGCTCCGCTCGCCGACCGACCCGATCTCGGCAACCGGCTCGCCGCCGGCGCCGGCTATCTCGGCTTCGTCCGTCACCAATGGCTGGAAACGCTCGGCGTCGAGGCCGTGACCGGCCGGGTCGAACAGATCGTCCGGCTGCCGAACCGCACTTTCATTCCGCTGGTGACGGCGGTGATCACCGGCCTGTTCTTCGTCGCGGTGCTGTTCAAGCTCTACGTCCTGGCGCTGATCGCGTTGGTCGCTGTGGCGGCGGCGGCGCTGATGTGGACCCCGGACTCCGGCGAACGCCAGGATCGCGGCGCGCTGCCGATCGGCAACGGCGAGTCTGCGGTGCTGCACAGCGAAGCCGCGTCGCCGCCGTCGCTGTGGGCGATCTGGCTGGCGCTCGCCGCCGATGCGACCGCGTTTGCGTCGCTCGGCTTCGGGCTGCTGTTCCTGTGGGTCGTGGCGCCGAACTGGCCGCCGCCCGAGTGGCTGCAATGGTCGCCGCACGGCGCCGCGCTGACCGCGGCCGGTCTGGCCATTGCGCTGCTGGCCGCCAATGTGGCGGCGATGCGGAGGGTCGTCGCCCGCGCGCCGTGGCGGGAAGCGCTGCTGGCGGTCGCAGCGTCGGGCCACATCGTCGCGCTGATCGGTGTCGCGGCGATCGTCCTGGTGACGCCAGATCCGACGCGGCACGCTTATGCGGCGGTGGTGCTGGTGATGCTGCTGTATGCCGGCCTGCACGCGGCGATCGGGCTGGTGTTCGCCGGCTTCGGCATCTGGCGCAGCCGCGCCGGCTTCGTCTCCCCGGTCCGCCGGATCGATCTCAGACTCGGGGCGATCTGGACGAGCTACACCGTTGCGCTCGGCGCTGCAGCGCTGCTGCTGGTGTTCGGGCTGCCGCTGGTGATGGGAACGGTGCGATGAAGCCTCGGCTCCCGCTGCTCCTGATCCCCGCCGGCTTCGTGATCTGGGCGTCCGCCTTCACCCTGCTGTATGCGGCGCTGTCGCTCGGCTGCGTCGCCGGATGGCAAAGCGAAGTGATCGCCGGAATGACGCCGGTGCGGCTGGTTCTGCTCGTGGTCTGGCTGGTGCATCTGGCAGCGCTGATCGTGCTGCTGATCTATTGCGTGCATTTGAGGCACCGCTCCGCCGACCGGACCTTCGGCTTTCTGCGGCGGGCGGCGATCGGATCGACCGTCGCTGCGTTGGCGGCCACCGTCTGGACCGGGGTGGCGATCCCGGCCGTGACGCCGTGCCTGTGAGGCCGGCTCCGCGGCGATCCGTCAGGCGCTCGGCGCCGTGACCGCGGACCGCGCGGCTTCCGATTGGAGTTGCGGCTGCAGCGGCGCGGCGTCCTGCCGGGAGCCCAGAACTCGATCCGTCGCGATCGCCACGACCTGGTCCCATCGGGCCAGGAAGGCATCGACACAGGCCGGATCGAAGTGCTGGCCGCGGCCGTCCTCGAGGTGCTTGCGCGCCACCGGCAGCGGCATCGCCTCCTTGTACGGCCGCTTGGTCGCGAGCGCGTCGAACACGTCGGCCACCGCGACGATCCGTGCCGCGACCGGAATCGCCTCGCCCTTCAGCCGGTTCGGATAGCCGGTGCCGTCCCATCGCTCGTGGTGGGCGATGGCGATGTCGGCGGCGAGTTGAATGAGTTCGCAGCGGCTGCCGGCCAGGATCGAGCCGCCGACCGTGGTGTGGGTCTGCATCATCGCGATCTCGTCCGGCGTCAGCCGCCCGGGCTTGAGCAGGATATGGTCGGGCGTCGCCACCTTGCCGACATCGTGCAGCGGCGCCGCCAGATAGATGTCGCGGCACAGCCGGTCCGGCAGTCCCAGACCTTCGGCGATCATCCGGCTGTATTTGGCGACCCGCAGCGTATGATCGCCGGTGTCGTTGTCGCGATACTCGACCGATAGCGCGAGCCGCAGGATGATCTCCTCCTCGCGCTCCTGCAACTCGTGGGTGGCGCGCGCGACTTCGCTCGCCAACAGGGCGGCGCGGTCGTTCAGTTTGCGCACGGCGAGACCGAGCCGGATCATGTTGCGCAGCCGGACCTGGGTCTCCAGGCTCTTCGGCTGTTTCGGCAGGAAGTCGGTGGCGCCGGCGTCGAGGGCGCGCAGGCGAACCTCGTCGCTCTCGACCGAGGTGATCATCACGATCGGGATATCGGAGAACTTCGGCAACGACCGCAGCCGCCGGATCAGGCTGATGCCGTCCATGTTCGGCATCTCGTAGTCGGCGAAGACGATGTCGATATCGAGGTTGCGAGCCGATGCCAGCGCCTGTAGCGGATCGGTAAAGGCAATCACGTGGACCTGCCCGTCTGCCTCGATCGTTCGTGTCAAATACTCCAAGGCCGACCGGCTATCGTCTACAACCAGTGCTTGAATTAGCATTATTATACAACCACAAATGCAATGCGCTGCAATTCAGCCTATAAGGTACCTCTTAAGCCCGAACTAAGCGTCACACTTAGCTGTATCTTTTGATCTAATCACCAGATCGGGTATTGCCGCCTAATTTACCGTATCCGTGGCTTCGAGCTATGTGTCGGCCGCCGAGGGGTTTGCGCTGATGCAGTTTAGCGGCGTGTAGTACACTATTTTAATAATTGGCCGTCAGGCTTTCCCGTATCGACAAAGTAATCGCGCCGCGACGGTCAGTCGCCTCGCGACTGGGGACTGCAATGACGTTAGATCCCACCGAAGCGGGAGCCGCGCTTCGGCTCCCTTCCGACTGTAGTATTTCTTCCATCCGAAGCATCCACGAGATCATCCAGGACGCGCTCGGCCGCCAAGGTCCGCTGGAGATCGACTGTTCAAAAGTGAACAGAGCCGATCTCACCTCGATCCAGCTCCTGCTGTCGACCGCCAAGACCGGCGAGGCCCAGGGCCGCCCGGTGGTGCTCACCGAGCTCTCCGACGTCCTCCGCGACACCCTGCAGCGCGCCGGCTTCGCCGGCGACGCGATGATCGACAAGCATTTCCCGCAAAAGAAAGGTGGCTCGTAATGGCCACGATCCTCACCGTCGACGATTCCCCGAGCATCCGCCAGATGATCAAGGTGACGCTCGAGCCGGCCGGCCACAGCGTGGTCGAGGCCGGCGACGGCGCCCAGGGCCTGTCGAAGGCCCAGGCCACCAAGGTCGATCTCGTCATCACCGACCTCAACATGCCGGTGATGAACGGGCTCGAACTGATCAAGGCGCTGCGCAAGCAGCCCAACCTGGTCGGCCTGCCGATCGTGTTCCTGACCACCGAGTCCAACGACGCGGTCAAGCAGGAAGCCAAGAGCTGCGGCGCCACCGGCTGGATCACCAAGCCGTTCAAACCGGAGCAACTGCTCGCGGTGGTGAGCAAGCTGGTGCGGTCATGACCACGATCGATCCGGCAGCAGTCTTCCGCCAGGAAGCGGCCGAACTGTTCGAGGTGCTGGAAACGGCGCTGCTCGATCTCGGCCAAAACCCCGACGACCGCGAACTGGTCGACTCCGCGTTTCGCGCCCTGCACACGATCAAGGGATCGGGCGCGATGTTCGGGTTCGACAAGGTCGCCAGCTTCACCCACGAATTCGAGACCGCGTTCGAACGGGTCCGCAAGGGCGAGATCAGGCCGACGCTGGATCTGGTCTCGGTGGCGCTCGCCGCCAAGGACTTCATCCGCGCGCTGATCGAGACTCCTGACGACACCGACGCGATCATCGGCGAGGCGATCCTGGCCGACCTCAGCCGGTTCGTGTCGACCACCGAGACCATGGACGCGCCGGCCCCGGAACGCCGCCGGGTCGGCTGGCGCCTCCGCTTCGAATTCGACTCCCAGATCCTGCGCAACGGATCCAACCCGCTCGACCTGCTCGACGACCTCGCCAAGCTCGGCTCCTGCTTCGCGACGCCGCTGACCGACGGCATCCCGTTCCTCGACGAACTGGTACCCGAGGATTGCTACCTGAAATGGGACGTCTCGCTGCATTCGGATTGCGACAAGGCCGCGATCGACGACGTCTTCATGTTCGTCCAGGACGAGATGCAGCTCTCCCTCGAGCCGCTGTTCGAGGGCGAGGCTCCGCAGCCGGTGCCGATGCTGGAGCTGCCCGACGTTTCGATCCTGCCGCCCGAGCCGCCGCAGAGTGTGGAGGAGACGACTCCCGCGCCACCGGCGGCGGCAGCCGCGGCTTCCGCCGAGCGCCGCAGCGGCGAGCCGCGCCGCGCCGAAGACCGTGGCATCGCCACGGTCCGGGTTCAGGCCGAGCGACTCGACGAGCTGATGGACCGGGTCGGCGAACTGGTGATCGCCCAGGCCCGCCTCTCCCAATTGGCCGAGTCCGGCAGCGACCTTGCAATCAAGCTGATCGCCGAAGAGATCGAACGCCTCGCCTCCAGCCTGCGCGACACCACCATGGGCGCCCGGATGGTGCCGATCGGTTCGCTGTTCGGCCGCTTCCGGCGCCTGGTGCACGATCTGTCGCGCGACCTCGGCAAGCCGGTGGAATTCATCACCGTCGGCGAGGACACCGAACTCGACAAGACGATGATCGAGTGCCTCGCCGATCCTTTGGTTCACCTGATCCGCAACGCCATCGACCACGGCATCGAGCCGCCGTCCGCGCGCATCGCCGCCGGCAAGCCCGAACAGGGCCGCATCGAGCTGGCGGCACAGCATTGCGGCGCCCAGGTGCTGGTCACCGTGAAGGACAATGGCGGCGGGCTGAACACCGCCAGGATCCGCGCCAAGGCCGAAGAACAGGGGCTGATCGCGCCGGGCGCTTCGGCGTCCGACCAGGAGATCCATCAGTTTTTGTTCCACCCCGGCTTCTCGACCGCGCAGACGATCTCGGCGCTGTCCGGCCGCGGCGTCGGCATGGACGTGGTCAAGCGCACCATCGAGAACATGCGCGGCTCGATCGAGCTGTCCACCGTGCCCGGCGAGGGCGCGACCGTCACGCTGCGCCTGCCGCTGACGCTGGCGATCATCGAGGGCCTGCTGATCCGGGTCGGCGGCGGCCGCTACATCATTCCGCTGTCGGCGGTGGAAGAATGCGTCGAACTCACCGCTGAGGACGAGCGCTCGCGCAGCCGCAACTTCCTCAACGTCCGCGGCAACCTCGTGCCGTTCCTGCGGCTGCGCGACATCTTCGATGCCGACGGCGAGCCGGACCAGCACCAGAAGACGATCATCATTTCGACCGGCGAGACCCGCGTCGGCCTGGTGGCCGATCAGATCATCGGCAACCACCAGACCGTGATCAAGTCGCTGTCGAAGCTGCACTCCAACGTCACGACGTTCTCGGGCGCCACCATCCTCGGCGACGGGACCGCCGCGTTGATCCTCGACGTGGTGCAGCTCGTCGGCCTCGCCCAGGCGCAAGCGGAAAAACAGATGAGCGAGGCAGCCTGATGAGCAGCGATCGGGTTCAAGACACGACTGACGGCGGCGGCGCGATGCAGGTGGTGATGATCGGGCTCGGCGAGGAGAAGTTCGCGCTCGATGCCGGTCTGGTCCGCGAGATCATCGATCCAATTCCGGCCACCAAGGTGGCGGGCGCCAAGGCGTTCGTCCCGAGCGTGATCAACGTCCGCGGCAACGTCATTCCCTTCGCCGATCTGCGGATCCGCTTCGGGATGCCGGCGGGACGCGAAACCGTCGATACGCGGATCGTCGTGGTCGAGGTCCGGATCGACGGCGATCCGGTGCTGGTCGGGGTCAGCGCCGACAAGGTCTACGAGGTCACCGAGATCTCCCGCACCGATGTCCAGCAGACTCCGCGCGTCGGCATGCATTGGAAGCCGGAATACATCCGCTTCATCACCAAATGGCGCGACGAGTTCGTCGTCGTCCCCAACATGGAACGGATCCTGAATTGAGCGTCCCCGGTCCGACATCCGGCAGTGCCTGCCGCCAACCTACGCTGAAGTGAGGAAGACATGGCCGAAACGGCGCAATATCTGACGCTCGGGCTCGCCGGCGAGACGTTCGGCATGGCGATCCGCAACGTGCGGGAAATTCTCGACATGCGGCCGATCTCCCGGCTGCCGCACGCCCCGGAGTTCATGCTCGGCATGATCGACGTGCGCGGCACCGGCTATCCGATTCTCGATCTGCGGCTGAAGCTCGATCTGCCGGCGGTGCCCGCCACCGAGGCGACCCGCATCATCATTCTCGACGTGCCGGTCGCGGACCGAATCGTCGGCGTCGGCTTCGTCGCCGACTGCGTCTACGAGGTCACCGACATCGAGGAGAGCTCGCTGGAGCAGGTGCCCGACGTCGGCGGCAAATGGAAGTCGGACTACATCGCCGGAATCGGCCGCAAGGGCGATCGCTTCGTCATCATCTTCGATCTGGCGCGCCTGATGGCCGGGACCGAGGTCTCGACCGGCGCCGTCCCATCCAACGAGTTGGCGGCCTGAACCGCCCGATCCGAACCTGTTGTTGCGTGAGTTAGACCCAAACCTTCGACCCTAAGGAATCTCGAAATGAGACTGACTGTCAAAGCAAAGCTGGCCGGCGCCTTCGGCGTCGTGATCCTGCTGTCCGCCGTCACCGGTGGAATCTCTTACGTCAAGCTGACGCAACTGGCAGAAAGCGCTGATGTGCTCGTGCAGCGCGCTGGCCGCCTCGACAAGGCCGGTGAATTGCAGAACTACATCCTGCTCCAAACCCGCGCCGAACGCGACATAGTCATCGCCTCAAACGAGGTCGAGCTGCAGAAGGTGGCCGACGAGATCCAGCAGCTTCGCAAAGACACCAGCCGTACTCGTGATGAGATCTATGCGGCTACGAACGAATTGGGCAAGCGGTTGCTCGAAAAATTCGCTTCGGCCTACGAGAAGATGAACGCCACTGAAGACGCGATTATCAAGTTTGGCACCATGAACTCGAACAACCGCGGCGCCCAACTTTGGGCGACCGAAGGTGTGTCGACCCTGAAAGATTGGAACGAGACCATTGCGGGCGTTGCGGCCGAGGTCAGCAAGATGCCTCTCTCGATCGAACGCACAAACGCGCTGCTCGCCGTGCAGACCATCCGCGCCGAGAGCGAAGCGCTCCAGAAGGACATGGCGCTTTCGTTCTCCGCCTCAAGCCTGGAACACCTGAATGCGACTATCAAGGTGATGGGCGATCAGATCGAGCGGCTGCGAACGGCCACCCAGCAGGGCGGAACCGCGCTGACCGCCGCTGGACTGTCGTCGTCGGGGGCGATTGCCTCGCAGACCGAGCGGCTGCTGAAGGTGTTCGGACGGGTGTCTGATATTGTTAGGGAGGGGGGCAACATCCGTGCTGCCGCGCTTGCTGCCACTGAAGGCAAGGCTGCGGCTACGGCTGCCATCGCGGCGTCCAGTGAGTACATGACTGCTAACAAGAAACTGATGGCAGAGGACGCTGCTCGGTCCGCGGCGGAGGCCGCCAGCGCCAAGCTCCTGCTGATCAGCATCGTGATCGCATCGCTGCTTGCCGCCGTTGGCTCGGCGATCTGGATCGCGCTCAACATCAGCCGCGGACTGTCCCGCGCGGTCGGCCTCGCGGACGCGGTGGCGATCGGCGATCTCAGCCAGAAGATCGACATTGCCAGCGACGACGAAGTCGGCGATCTGGTGAAGTCGCTGAACGCGATGACCGCCAACCTCAACGCCACGGCGGCGGTCGCCAACGAGATCGCCAAGGGCAATCTCACCGCCGACGCCAAGCGCCTGTCCGACAAGGACACCCTCGGCATCGCGCTGGAGCAGATGATCCACAAGCTGCGGCAGATCGTGTCGGAAGCGCTCACCGCCGCGCAGAACGTCTCCGCCGGCAGCCAGGAACTGTCGGCCAGCGCCGAGCAGCTCTCGCAGGGCGCCACCGAGCAGGCGTCGTCGGCCGAGGAAGCTTCCTCGTCGATGGAAGAGATGGCGGCCAACATCAAGCAGAACGCCGAGAACGCCGGCCAGACCGAGAAGATCGCCGCACAATCCGCCAAGGACGCCGAAGCCAGCGGGACCGCCGTCGGCCGCGCCGTGCAGGCGATGCAGACGATCGCCGAGAAGATCACCATCGTGCAGGAAATCGCACGGCAGACCGACCTTCTGGCGCTCAACGCCGCGGTCGAGGCGGCCCGCGCCGGCGAACACGGCAAGGGCTTTGCGGTGGTCGCCTCCGAGGTCCGCAAGCTCGCCGAACGCAGCCAGGCGTCGGCGACGGAAATCGGCGAACTGTCCGGCGAGACCGTGAAGGTCGCGCAGGAAGCCGGCGAGATGCTCGCCAAGCTGGTGCCCGACATCAAGCGGACCGCCGAGCTGGTGCAGGAGATTTCGTCGGCCTGCCGTGAGCAGGACGTCGGATCGTCGCAGGTCAACCAGGCGATCCAGCAGCTCGACAAGGTCGGTCAGCAGAACGCCAGCGCCTCCGAGCAGGTCTCTTCGACCTCGGAAGAACTCGCCTCGCAGGCCGAGCAGTTGCAGTCGACCATCGCGTTCTTCCGTATCGAGGAGGGGGCGTCGAACCCGCATGCCGCGCCGCTCGACAAGGCGGTCGGCCAGCTCCGTGCCAAGGCCTCCCAGATGGCCTCGGTCGATCGCGGCGCCAAGCGGCCGGCACCTGCCAAGCCGCAGCGCCAGCTCAAGGCGGCGGGCGGCGGCGGCTTCGCCTTCGCGCTCGGCGACGGCGAGGACGATCGCGACGCCGACTTCCAGCGCTGAGCGCGCGGGACGAATCCGCGCCCCCTGCAAAACCAGCGAACGCCGGCGACCGGCGTTCGCCTTCACGGACGCCGGTCCGTCGCGAAACACCGCGGCGGGGCCGGCGTAGAGTGCGTGACGCGGTCCGACGGGCCCGAACGACGAGTATCCCCATGGTCCATGCCAATCGCCAGCCGTCCAGCCGCCAGCTAACGGACAGGCAATTCCGTTCGATCGCCGAGCTGATCGAAGGCCAGGTCGGCATCAAGATGCCGAGCGCCAAGCGCGTGATGCTGGAAGGACGGCTGCACAAGCGCGTCCGGGCGCTGAATTTCTCCGGAGTGACCGAATACGTCGATCACCTGTTCGACAGGCAGATCCTCGACGACGAGCTCACCCATCTGATCGACGTCGTCACCACCAACAAGACCGACTTCTTTCGCGAGCCGCAGCATTTCGATTTTCTCAGAACGGTGGCGGTGCCGGAGCTGCTGAAGCTGCCCGACCGCAAGTCCAACGATCTGAAGATCTGGAGCGCCGCCTGCTCGACCGGCATGGAAGCCTACACCACCGCGATGGTGCTGGACGACATGGTGCAGTCCGGGTCGCGGTTCCAGTTCCGGATTCTCGGCACCGACATCTCGACCGCCGTGCTGCGCCTCGCCAAGTCGGCGATCTACAACCGCGAGGCGATCGCGCCGGTGCCGGCGCCGTTCGTCGGCCGTTACTTCCTGACCTCGCGCGACCGCAGCCGCGGCGAGGTGCGGGTGGTGCCGGAGCTGCGGCGGCTGACCAACTTCACCCGCATGAACCTGATGGACGCGTCCTATCCGGTGGACCGCGACGTCGACGTGATCTTCTGCCGCAACGTGCTGATCTATTTCGATCGCGACACCCAGCGCAAAGTGGTGGAGCAGTTGTGCTCGCATCTGCGGCCGGGCGGCTACCTGCTGGTCGGCCACTCCGAATCTATGATCCACAGCGCCCTGCCGAAGTTAAGGCAGGTTCAACCAACCGTCTTTAAGCTGTAGGGATGATCGGAGCGCATCAGATGGCGAAGCAGAAGGTCCGGGTCCTGATCGTCGACGACTCCGCCTCGGTGCGACAGGTGCTCGGCACCATCCTCGGCGAAGACCCCGAGATCGAGGTGATCGCCACCGCGTCCGATCCGTTCGTGGCGGCCAAGCGGCTGCAGAACGAACTGCCCGACGTCATCCTGCTCGACATCGAGATGCCGCGGATGGACGGCATCACCTTCCTGCGCAAGATCATGGCGCAGCATCCGATCCCGGTGGTGATCTGCTCGTCGCTGACGCCGGAGGGCTCGGACCTGATGTTCGAGGCGTTCGAGGCCGGCGCCGTCGACATCGTGCCGAAGCCGCGGGTCGATACCCGGCAGGCGCTGATGGAGAGTTCCGGCCGGCTGCGCGAGGCGATCAAGTCCGCCGCCCGCGCCCGGGTCCGCCCGCGCGCGGCCCGCAAGGTGATCGAGCAGAAGCTGACCGCCGACGCCATCATCCCGCCGCCGGTCGCCGGACGCTCGCGCCCGACCACCGAGCGGATCGTGTGCATCGGCGTGTCGACCGGCGGCACCGAGGCGCTGTACGACGTGCTCGAAGTGCTGCCGCCGAACTGTCCGGGCATCCTGATCGTTCAGCACATGCCGCAGGGCTTCACCGCGGCGTTCGCCAAGCGTCTCAACGCCGGCTGCCGGATCAACGTCAAGGAAGCCGAGGACGGCGATCCGGTGCTGCCGGGCTGGGCCTATATCGCGCCCGGCGCCCGGCACATGCTGCTGGTGCGCAGCGGCCTGCGCTATCAGATCGCCATCAAGGACGGCCCGCCGGTGTCGCGGCATCGCCCGTCGGCGGACGTGCTGTTTCGATCGGCCGCGCAATATGCCGGCGCCAACGCGCTCGGCATCATCATGACCGGCATGGGCGACGACGGCGCCCGCGGCCTCCTTGAAATGCGCAAGCTCGGCGCCGCCACCTGCGCCCAGGACGAAGAGAGCTGCGTGGTGTTCGGCATGCCGAAGGAAGCGATCGCCTGCGGGGCGGTCGAGAAGGTGGTGTCGCTGACCCAGATCCCGCGCGAGATCATGGCCTGGCAGCAGGCCAGGCAACCGGTCGCAGCGGATTGATCGCGTCGTGTCGTCGTTGAAACATCCGATTGCCGACGCCGTCGCGTCGATCGAACTGGTCGCGTCGCGGATCGAGGCCACCTTCGCCCAGGTCGGCGGTCAGCTCGGCGAAGGCCACGGCATCTTCCAGGGGCTCAACGAAGCCCTCGCCGATCTCGCCCGCGAATTGTCGTCGGCCCAGATCGAAGGCGCGTCCGGCGCGCTGCGCGACATCGCCGGCCGGCTGAACAGCCTCGCCGACGCGCTGCCGGCCGAAAGCGCGCTGCTCGACCAGCTCCGCCGCAACGTCGCCGAGGCCGGCTCGCTGCTGAAGCAGCTCCTCAAGCACGTCGAGATGATCACCACCATCGCCCGCAGCGCGCGGATCGAATCCGCCTCGCTGGAGGGCGACCGCGAGGGCTTCATCGCGTTCACGCGGGAGGCCTATGAACTCGGCAAGGCGGTCCAGGCCTCGATCGAGGCCTGCGTCCGGGATCAGCAATTGCTGGCAGCCGCGGTGGAAACCACCTGGGGCCGCCAGAGCGAATTCGAACGCCGCAACCGGCCGCAGCTCGGCGCCTCCGGGACCGCCCTGATGACGGCGTTCGCCGATCTCGGCCGGCAGCGCAACGACAGCGTCGGCGTCGCCGAACTGGCCGGCAGCAGCGCCCGGACGATCAGCGAAGTGGTCGGGCGATCGATCGTGTCGCTGCAGGCCGGCGACAGCACCCGGCAGCGGCTCGAGCACGTCTGCGAAGGACTGCGGCGCGCCGCCGTTCCGGAGCCGAGCCTGGTGCCGGAAATCGGCGAGGCCGGCGCGCTGCCGCAGCTTCTGGTCCATCTCGAAGCGGTGCAACTGCGCGACGCGCAGCAGGAGTTCAACAGCGATATCGGTGACGTCGTCCGCGCGCTGTCAACGATTCTGGCCGAGGTGGCAACGCTGGTCGAAAAGGGCCGTTCGCTGCACGGCGGCCGCGAGGGCGGCTCGTCGTCGTTTCTGTTCCAGGTGAGACAGACCCTGGCGCAGGCGTCCAGCCTGATCGGGATGTGCGAAGACGGCGGCCGCTCGATCGACGAAGCCCTGAGCGTGGTCGAGAACACGCTGGAACGATTCCGAGACGCCATCGCCAACCTGTCCGACTCGGTGGTCGACATCTCGCTGATCGGGATGAACGCCGGCCTCCGCGCCGGCCATCTCGGCGCCAAGGGCCGCGCCTTCGTGGTGATCGCTCATGAAATGAAGGTCACGGCCGATCAGATGACCGGAGCCGCGTCCCGGCTCAGGCCGCTGCTGTCCGAGATCGGCAAGGTCGGCGACGATCTGCGCAAGACACGGGAGAGCAGCGATCCGGCGACGCTGTCCGGCATGGAGGCGTCGATCCTGCAAACCCTGCAGCACGTCGAGGCCGGCAACGACCGGCTCGGCGGACTGATCGGTCGCCTTATCGACGAAGGCGCCAAGTTCGACGCCGTGATGAACGGCGCCCGCG
>NZ_QPFS01000116.1:0-15917 GCF_010906995.1 Rhodopseudomonas sp. WA056
GCGCTGGATTATTCCGTTGTGGCGATGATCGAGACCTTCTGGCTCGCCGCGCGGACGCTCGGGCTCGGGGTGGGCTGGGTGTCGATCCTCGATCCGCAGTCGATCTGCACCGATCTCGAAGTTCCATCGGACTGGAAGTTCATCGCCTATCTGTGCGTCGGCTGGCCGGTCGAGCATCACGTCGATCCCGAACTGGTGCGGCATCATTGGCAGGACCGCACCGCAGCGGGCCGGATCGTGTTGTCGCGCTGAAATCCTGCATCAATGTGCGTGAACGTACTCACGATGACGCCGTTTGCGGATCGTTAAGGCAAGATCGCGGCAACAGCCACAATTTGCAAGAAATCGTCACATTCGCCCGTCAGGACTCCGTCCGCGTTTCCGAAAATGGAGGACCGGACATGCGAATGATCAACTCTTTGACGACTGCTGTGGTTGCCGGTGCGTTGATCGCGTCGAGCTTCGCTGCCGCACCGGCACTGGCTCGCGGCCAGCAGGACCAGCGTAACGCCAGCGAAACCGCAGCCAGCTCGGGATGCACGTCGTATGAGCGCGCGCCCGATGGCTCGTGGCGCCCGATCCCTTGCGTATCCGCCGGCCCGGCTGCTGCGATCACGCGCAGTTCTGCGGCACGGAACGCAGAGGCCAGCAACTGATCGCCACCGCCACGCCGACAGGCGCGGTCTCAGAGCGCTTCCGCAGCGGCTGATGGCCGGACCGAATCTGGCCATCAGCCGCAACGGATGTTACGCAAGATACCTGCGGAGCTGTCCGGACTCAGCGTCCGAACAGACCGGTGATCGTCGTCTTCGCCAGGGTGTGGAAGTTGAGATCGAAGCCGACCAATGCCGGCATCGCGGTCGCACCGGCGTTCGGCAGCTTCTCGACGTCGACCGCAAATACCGTGATCTGATAGCGGTGCGGCTTGTCGCCCGGCGGCGGGCACGGGCCGCCGTAACCGGGCACGCCGAAATCCGTCAGGCCCTGGATCGTGCCTTCGGGCATCAAACCCTTCGCGATATCGCCCGCGCCCTTCGGCAGCGACGTCGTCGTGGCCGGAATATTGAAAACCACCCAGTGCCACCAGCCGCTGCCGGTCGGTGCATCGGGATCGTACATCGTCACCGCGAAACTCTTGGTTCCGGCCGGCGCATCGCTCCAGCTCAGGGCCGGCGACACGTTGGCGCCGGTACAGCCGAAGCTGTTGAACAATTGCTCGTGCGCAATGGTGGCGCCTTCGGCGATGTCGGGACTGGTGAGCTTCATGGCCTGCACTCCTGCCGCATGCGCGCGCCGCACGCGACTGGCGCGCAGGGCACGTCATCGGGTCGTTGATGTCGTGGTCCTCGCCGATCGGCGTGGCGACCGGATGCTAGCAAGCCCGACAGACAGACGGAAGCGGCGGCACCGCCAGATCCTGGCGGCAAATCCGCCCGATCACTCGGGCTTCGCTGTCGGCGTCTTGCGGGATGGCCGCAGCAGCAGCGGGAAGCCCGAGAAGAACGTGTTGGAGTCGATCAGCAGCGGAATGCCGAGCCATTCCGACAGGGTCCGCGGGCCGGTGCGCAATTCCTGACGCGGTTCCTGGGGCGACGGGGCGCGCGACGGCGCCGCAGCAGACGCTGCGGCTTGTCTGGTGGGGCCGGGCGCCGACGGAGTCGCCTTCGCCGGCTGTTGCGGCGGCGAGGCTGCCGGAACGGGTTGCGGTTTCGCTGCGCCGGCTGCGGCCTCCTTGCCGCGATGGCGATCCAGAATGGCCGTGGCGGCCAGCGCCGAACCGAACGGCGGTTCGACCCGCACCACCGCGCCGCCGCCGCTCGGGCCGCGGCGGTCGGGCACCTCGATCAGTTCGACCCGGTGCAAGCCTTCCTGCTTCAGTTCGGCGACTGCGGCCTTGGCCTGTGCGGCGCTGTCGAAGGTCCGGGAAATCTGCGTCATGTCTCGCCTGCCTCGAAAGAGTGCTCGTTGGCGGGCAAACGACGCGAGACGCGCGATCGTTCCTTGCGGAACGGTCGCGGTGGCAGGCAGTGGGGCCGCAGTCCTATGCGCAGACGTCCGGCATGCAGCAGCCGCCGCAGCCACCCTTGCCGTCGCACATCGGAGCTTCCGGCCCGCCCTTGGCCGGCTTGGCGATCAGCGACAATTGCTGGTCGAGGCTGGTGCTTTCGCAGGCCGGACACACCGCGGTGTCACCGGAGAACAGCAGGGTCTCGAACTGGTGACCGCATTTGTTGCAGACGAAGCCGTAAATCGGCATGACGGACCTTCCGAAGCTGACTGGGAACCACTTGCGCCTAGCAAACAACCGGCGCGGCCTGCAACGCGTCGGATCAAATCGAAGCCAAGGAGCGTCGCGATGGATCAGGGCGAGGCCTGCGTGGTGATGGTGACGGCGCCGAACAAGGAGGAAGCGGAACGCTTGGCAGTCGCAACACTCGAGGCCCGGCTCGCCGCCTGCGTCCAAATCCAGGCGATCACCAGCCACTATTGGTGGGACGGCAAGATCACCAGCGACACCGAGCAACTGCTGTTGTTCAAGACCCTGCCGGCGAAATTCGCTGCCTTGCGCGACCTGATCACCTCGCTGCACTCCTACGATACCCCGGAGATCATCCAGCTCCCGGTGACCGCGGGCGCCGAGAAATATCTCGGCTGGATCAGGCGGGAGACCGGCGCGTAGCGCTTCCCCGTAGCCACACCGGCGGTTCGCCGTCCGCGGCGAGCGCGGCACGAATGGCGCGCGCTGATACGCGCGACGGCCAGCGCAGCAGGTGACTGCGGCAGTGCGCGCAGTCACTGGCGCCGAATCCCTCGATCGGCAGCGGGAGAAACCCAAGCCGTGCCACCATCTCGCATTCGTCGCCGCCCGGGATCGCCCAGGCGCCTCTGACCTCGCCGGCCGTGGTCAATTGATCGACGTGCCAGCGGATCGATTTGTCCTTGCGGAAATGCCGGCCGAGCCGCGCCGGCAGACCGCCCGGCCCATAGGCCGACCCGCAATACAGATAGCGGCCCGGCCTGAGCCGGGCAGATACCCCGCCGCCGAGCCGGACCGCGAGTGGCGCCGCGACCGCGATCGCCACCACATAGGCGCCGGGGCCGGGCGGACAGGCGGTGTGCGCGGCGACGGTCATCGCCTCCGATCTGCGCCTGCCAGTTCGAGCAGGTCAAGTGTGCACGTGATGGATTTCGCTAATGCTTGGTCGGAACCTGACTGAGCAGCATGCGCTTCAGCTTGGCGCGGGCGTGCATCTCGGTAGCTGACTGCATCACCAATCCCTTCGGCGTGTCGCTGAGGGATTCGGCGTGTGCCCATTCGGCGGCGGCGAGCCATTCCAACTCGTCGGGCGACAGGTTGCGGAAGGGAGCTGGGTCGGCGACCTTCATGGCGATTTCCTCATAGCGGCGATCCGGCTGCTTCGGCTTCGATCGCTTGTCGTTATGGAGATCAGCTTAGGGCGATGCCGGCCCGACAACAACTGCGACATATGCGGCCATCGCAAAACGCTAGTTGCAAATGCAACGCCAATGCGATGTTGACGCACTCGGTTGCAGTGGACACCATCGCGGTGGATAGCTGCGTGTCGCTCGTCCTAGCTTTGTGTGTATTCATCCCTCCTTCGATTCTGCTCGACATGACTGACCTGCGATCCTATCGCGCGCCGTGGTGGTTGCCCGGCGGCCATCTGCAAACCATCTGGCCGACGCTGTTCGCGCAGCCGCGGGCCTCGCAAGCCATCAAACTCGTCCGCGAACGCTGGCGGGCGCCCGACGGCGACTTCATCGACATCGATCATCTGCCGGGGCCCGATCATGCGCCGTGGCTGGTGCTGTTTCACGGCCTCGAAGGATCGTCGACGAGCCGCTACGCGATCGCGTTTACGCAGGGCGCTCTGGCGCGCGGCTGGCGGCTATCGATCCCGCACTTTCGCGGCTGCTCGGGCGAACTCAATCTGGCGCCGCGCTCGTATCACTCCGGCGATTTCCAGGAGGTCGGCTGGCTGCTGGCGCGAATTCGTGACCGCGCCGATGCACCGGTGCTTGCCGCCGGGGTCTCGCTCGGCGGCAACGCGCTGCTGCGCTGGGCCGAAGAAGCCGGCAGCGGCGCCGCTGAGATCGCGCGCGCAGTGGCGGCGGTCTCAGCCCCGCTGGATCTCGTGGCCGCCGGCGCTGCGATCGACAGCGGCGTCAACCGACTGATCTACACCCGGCATTTCCTGCGCACGATGATTCCGAACGCGCTGGCGAAATGGCAGCAGCACCCCGGACTGTTCGATCGCGAACGGGTTCAGCGTGCCACGACCTTGCGGGAATTCGACGACGCCTTCACTGCGCCGCTGCACGGCTTCGCCGGCGTCGACGACTACTGGACCCGCGCCTCCTCCAAGCCGCATCTGCACACGATCAAGATCCCGGCGCTGGTGGCGAACGCGCGCAACGATCCGTTCGTGCCGGCCGCCTCGCTGCCGACCCCGGACGAAGCCGGCGCGATGGTGACGCTGTGGCAGCCCGAGCAAGGCGGTCATGTCGGCTTCGCCACCGGTCCGTGGCCGGGCCGGGTCACCGCGATGCCGGAGGCGGTCAGCGACTGGCTCGGCTCAATCCTCGGCGGCGAATAGTCGGCGGCTAATAGTCGGCGCTGCGCAGTTCGAACTGCGCAATGCTCTTGAACCGCGCCCCGCGCGCGTCCTGGCGCAGCACCGCGATCCGATTGATCGCGATGCGGTCGATGCCGGTCGCCGCGAACTGCTCGCGCAGCAGCGCCAGCAATTCGTCGTGGCGGGCCGGATCGAGCGAACCGGTCAGCGTCATGTGAAACCGGAACTCGTCCATCACATAGGGATAGCCCCATCGGTCGAGATACCCGACCTGCGCAGGCGTCAGCCGTTCCGGCTTGCGCCGGGCGCGATCCTCCGCCGACAGCGGCGCCCGAAATTCATCGAAGTCGCGAACGCAATCGGCCGCGAGCTGCTGCAGCGACTCGGACGGCGCTTCCGGCACCAGCGCGATGAACCCACCGATCGACCTGATCACCGGGCCGATCTGCGGAATCGCCCGCGGCGTTTCGGCGAAGGTCGCACAGGCCCACAGCAATTCGCTCTCGCTGCGGCCACCGATCAACCCGAACGGCGCCTTCAGGGTGGCGTGAAAGCCGTAGCCCCTCGGGTCTGCGGTGACGTCTCGCCAGTCCGCGATCGCCGCTGTCGGCGCAGCGAACGGCACGTCCTCGCCGGAGACGACATCGTAACCGAGCATCGCCGCCCCGAACTGCGCCAGAGCGCTGCCCGCGGCAGGCAGATAGTAAATCGCGTAGCGTGGAAAATTCGACATCGGCAATGATGATAGCGTCAGATCATGCGGCGACGCCAGCCGGGTGCGGCAGTTTGCGCGTGATCACGAACCGCTCCGGATCGTCGACATGCACCAGCCGGCCGCCGGCGATCACCGCGACGATTCGCGGCCGCAGCGCGACGCGATCGTCGACCAGCAGCACGTCGGCGCGCTGGCCGCTCGCGATCGTGCCGCGCTCGGCGAGCCCGGCGGCGCGCGCAGGATTTTCCGAGATCAGCTTCCAGGCCTGTTCCAGCGGCAGGATGCCGTCATGCACCAGGCGGAACGCGGCGAGCAGCGGCGCCGGATAGTAGTAGTCGGAGGCCAGGACCGAGCACAGTCCCTTGGCGATCATGTCGGCCGCCTTGGTCCAGCCGGTATGGCTGCCGCCGCGCACCACGTTCGGCGAGCCGAACACGATGAAGTCGCCGTGCAGCGCTGCGTCGCGCGCGGTCTCCTCGGTGGTGGGAAATTCGGCGATGCCGACGCCGAGATCACGATAGCCCTGCCGCATCGCCGGAGTATCGTCGTCGTGCGACAGCATCGGCATCGACACCTCGCGCGCGATGACGGCGAGACGCCGATTGGCCTGCGGCACTTCGTCGCCGCGCGCCGCGATACGCTCGACGAGCCGGTCGAATGCCTCGTCGCTGAGGCCGGTGCGCTCGACCATCCGGTTGCGCTTCTGCGGCTTGGCGAGATTGGCCAGCGTCGAATCCATGTGATCGTTGAAAGCGAACAGGTCGATGCGGCGGTCGCCGATCCACTGCGCGATCTCGTCGACTGCATCGAGATTGAAGGTCTCGTGGCGCAGATGGATGCGGGTGTCGGCCGACAGTCGCGGCTTGGTCAGATCGATCGCGTCGAGCATCCGCCGGGCGTTATCGGCGCTGCGCAGGCCGGGCTCCCACGACCAGGTGACGGCGTGAAACACCGTGGTCAGACCGTTGGCGATCGCTTGGCGGTCGCTGTCGATCAGCGCCACGTCGATCGGAAAGTCGACGCCGGGCCGCGGCATCATCTGCCGCTCGAACGCATCGCCGTGCAGATCGACGATACCGGACAGCACCAGCAGGCCGCGCGCATCGATCCGGATCGCGGCGTTGCCGCTGGTGGAGCCGACCGCCGCGATGGCGCCGCCGGCGATCTGCAGCGAAGCCTCGGCAATCTCGTCGCCAATAAGCGTCCGGCCGCCTTCGATCGCGATCTCGCTCATCCCGTCACCTGCTGTTCTGCTGCCGGCTCCCGGCCCGCCGCCCGTTGCGTCATGGCCGTGGCTTCATATTTGTCGAGGAAGTCTTCCACTGACAGTTTCCGGAAGTCCGGCAGTGCATTGCGCAGCGCGTCGTGGCTCCAGTCCCACCACGCCAGCGCGACCAGCCGCTCGGCCACCGCCTCGGAGAAGCGGCGGCGGATCGGCCGCGCCGGATTGCCGGCCACGATGGTGTAGGCCGGCACGTCCCGGGTGACGATCGCGCCTGCCGCAACCACCGCACCGGTACCGATGTTGCGGCCCGGCAGCACGACGGCGCCGTGACCGATCCAGACGTCATGGCCGATCTCGACGTGATGCGACCGCCGCCAGGCGAAGAACTCGGCGTCGTCGCTCTCGCCCTCGAAATAGGTGCTGGCCCGGTAGGTGAAGTGCGCCTGCGTGGCGCGCTGCATCGGGTGATTGCCGGGGTTGATCCGGGTCATGGCCGCGATCGAACAGAACTTGCCGATGCCGGTGTAGGTGATCTGCGAGTCGTTGACGACGTAGGAGTAGTCGCCAATCGCCACTTCGTTCAGAATGGTGCGGGCACCGACTTCGCAATAGGCGCCGAGCGTGACGTCGTGCAGCTTGGCGGTCGGATCGACGGTCGGCGCGACCGATAGCAATTTCGCGGCCATGGGTGGGATTCTCACGAGCGGTGATTGGGTGTGCGGCCTGTCATCGACGCCGTTCATGACGTCATCGTGACGCATCGATGACGGAGCGAACACCTTGATGTGGCGGCAGAACTACACGCTCTGTCACACGGCTGCAAAACAACGGCGGTAGCGATTCCCCCGAACCTGTTTCGGGAGCAGCGCATGCTGGTAGTTGAAGGTCTGACCTGCCGTTTCGGCAGCAAAGCCGCGGTCGACGACGCGTCATTTTCGGTCGAGCGCGGCAGTTTCGTCGGGGTGATCGGCCGCTCCGGCGCCGGCAAATCGACCTTGCTGCGAATGCTGAACCGGCTGGCGGAGCCCTCCGAAGGCCGCATCCTGTTCGAAGGCGTCGATGTGACCGCGCTGCAGGGCCGCGAATTGCGGCAATGGCGCGCACGCTCGGCGATGATCTTTCAGCAGTTCAACCTGATCGGCCGTCTCGACGTGCTGACCAATGTGCTGATGGGCCGGCTGTCCGAAGTGCCGTCGTGGCGCTCGCTGGTGCAGATGTGGCCTGAGCAGGATCGCGCGCTCGCGATCTCGGCGCTCGATCAGTTCGATATGGCGTCCTATGCGGCGCAGCGCGCCGACCAGCTCTCCGGCGGTCAGCAGCAGCGCGTCGCGATCGCCCGTGCGCTGGTGCAGCAGCCCGATATCGTGCTCGCCGACGAGCCGATCGCCTCGCTCGATCCGCGCAATACCAAGATCGTGATGGACGCGCTGCTGCGCATCAACAAGCACTTCGGCATCACCGTACTGTGCAATCTGCACTCGCTCGATCTCGCCCGCAGCTATTGCGACCGGCTGATCGGCATGGCCTCGGGGCGGGTGGTGTTCGACGGCGCGCCGGCCGCGCTCACCGACCAGATCGCCCGAGAACTCTACGACCTCGAAGCCGACGAAGTGCTCGGGGCCGCGCCGCACGTGCCGCACGGCCTTCCCGCGCCCGCATTGGCGAGCGTCGCCGTGGCCTGATTCCGACGGCAATCGTTCGCCGTCTTCCCGATCCGGCACCGCCCGCGGCTCGCCCGCGCGCGGTTGCCGTGTTCCGACCGTTCATCGACTTGAAGAGACAGGAACCGTCATGATCAAGCTCCGTACCCTCGTCGCCGCCGCTGCCGCGCTGGCGTTCACTGCGCACGCCGCGCCGGCGCAGGACTGGAAAGCGAAATATCCCGAGCTGGTGTTCGGCAAGATCCCGGACGAGAACGCCTCGGGCACCACCACCCGCTGGACCCCGCTGACCGACTACCTCACCAAGCAGCTCGGCGTTCCGGTGAAGCTCCGCATCGCCAACGACTACGCCGCGGTGATCGAAGGTCAGCGCGCCGGCAACATCCACATCGGCATGTACGGGCCGGCGTCCTACGCCCGCGCCTATCTGGTCGGCGCCAAGGTCGAGCCGTTCGCGATCGAGGTCAACGGCGACGGCTCCAAGGGCTATCACTCGGTGCTGTATGTGAAGAAGGACTCGCCCTACCAGAAGATCGAAGATCTCAAGGGCAAGAACCTCTGCCTGGTCGATCCGAATTCGACCTCCGGCAACAACGTGCCGCGCTTCATGATGAACAAGATGTCGATCGATCCCGACAAGTTCTTCGCCAAGGTGATCTACGCCGGCAGCCACGAGAACGCGGTGATCGGCGTCGCGCAGGGAACTTGCGACGCGGCATTCAACTGGTGGAACACCGAGGACGAGAGCAACCTGCTCCGGATGGATCGCAAGGGCATGGCCAAGGCCGCCGACTTCCGCATCATCCTGAAGTCGGACCTGATCGTGAACTCGCCGATGGCGTATCTGTCGGACCTGCCGGACGACCTCAAGGCGGCGATCCGCAAGGCAGTGCTCGATCTCGCCACCAACGATCCGGAAGCCTTCAACAAGATCTATGAAGGCAAGGCCCTGCCCTACGCCGCGACCAGCCACAAGGACTACGAGCCGGTCGTCGAGCTGATCAAGTTCGTCGACAGCCTGCGCAAGTCGAAGTCCTGATCCATCACCGCACCTCATCGGACGTGGGCGACCTAACGGCCGCCCACGTCGTCATGTCGGACAATCGAATGCAGGCAGCCGTCACAGAACTTCCCGAGCCCCAGCTCCGCGCCCTCGCCGATCACTACGACGCGGCGGTGGCGGCGAAGCGGCGGCGGCTGGCGCTGGGCGGCGCGATCCTGATCGCCGCGATCGCCGCAGCGGCCTGGATGGGCGAGGTCGATCCGAAGAAGTTCGCCGAGAATTTCTGGCGGTTTCCGTCGTATTTCATCTCGATCACGCCGAAATTGGCGTTGGCCACGCTGTGGGCGGACCTTTCCGACTGGTTCTGGGGCATCAAGCGCTGGACCGGGCTGTTGCTCGACACCATCCTGATCGCCTATGTGGGCACGCTGCTCGGCGCGATCGCCGGCTTCGCGCTGTGCTTTCTCGCCTCGGCCAATCTGGTGCGGTCGCGGACGCTGGTGTTCGTCACCCGCCGCTTCCTCGAATTCTGCCGCACCGTGCCGGAGATCGTGTTCGCGCTGCTGTTCGTGCTGGCGTTCGGGCTCGGCCCGCTGCCGGGCGTGCTGGCCATCGCGATCCACACCACCGGCGCACTCGGCAAGCTGTTCGCCGAGGTGGTCGAGAACATCGACGACAGGCCGCTGGAAGGCGTGGTGTCGTCCGGCGGCGACTGGCTCGAGATGGTGCGGTTCGCGGTCGTGCCGCAGGTGCTGTCGAACTTCGTCAGCTACGCGCTGCTGCGGTTCGAGGTTAACGTCCGCGGCGCCGCCGTGATGGGCTTCGTCGGCGCCGGCGGCATCGGCCAGGATTTGATCGAGGCGGTGCGCAAGTTCTACTACAGCGACGTCAGCGCCATCCTGCTGCTGATCATTGTCACCGTGATGGCGATCGACTATTTCACCGAAGGCGTGCGCCGCCGCCTGATCGGTCAGGAGCGACGATGAGTACCGCCCGCCGCACCCTGAGCTTCGGCGACGAGGCCGGCATCGTCGCCCGCTTCCCCGAACAGTTCCGCGCCGACTGGGTCAGGCGCGGAAAGCTGATCGGCGGCCTGACTTTGGCTGCAGCCATCTTCCTATTCGGCCTGATCCGGCTCGAGATCCCGTTCGACCGGCTGTTCAGCGGCACTGGACGGCTGATCGAATTTCTCGGCCTGATGCTGCCGCCGGATCCGGGGTCGTGGCAGCTCGCCCAAATCTATCTGCATGCGATGGGCGAAACCCTGGCAATCGCGTTTCTCGGCACGCTCGGCGGCGCGCTGCTGGCGTTTCCGGTATCGTTCCTGGCGGCCCGCAACGTGCTACGCATCCGTCCGCTGCAATTGCTGACACGCCGCCTGCTCGACGCGGTGCGCGGCATCGACACCCTGATCTGGGCGCTGATCTGGGTCGGCGTCGTCGGTCTCGGCCCGTTCGCCGGCATTCTGGCGGTGATGTGCTCGGACTTCGGCAATTTCGGCAAGCTGTTCTCCGAAGCCTTCGAGGCCGCCGACGACAAGCCGAGCGAAGGCGTCAAGGCGACCGGCGGTTCGCATCTGCACAGCGTCCGCTTCGGCATGTTGCCGCAAGTGGTGCCGATCCTCGCCAGCCAGGTGCTGTACTTCTTCGAATCCAACACCCGCTCCGCCACCATCATCGGCATCGTCGGCGCCGGCGGCATCGGGTTGCAGCTCGCCGAGCAGATCCGGGTGCTGGAATGGCAGAAGGTGTCGTTCCTGATCCTGATGATCCTGGTCACCGTGGCGGCGATCGACTGGATCTCCAGCAAGCTGCGGTTTGCGATCATTGGGCGAAAGGCGGTCGCTTAAGGCGCGGCGATCATCGCACTCTCAACCGTCATCCTCCGCGCAAGCGGAGGATCCAGTATTCCAGAGCGTCCGTGCTCTGCCGCGAACTCTCTGGAATACTGGTTCGCCCGCCTGCGCGGGCGATGACGTGAGCGCAGGGCGGCCCTAATCCGGCTCGATCACGAACTCGACCCGCTCTGCCGCAAAGCGGGCACGGGAAGTCAGCAGCGGAGTGCCGTCGGCGGCGACATCGATGCTCTCCACGACCAACACCGGGCGCCCGGCAGGCAGATCGAGCCGCGCAGCATCGGCCGCATCCACGATCGAAGCGGTGATCCGGGTCGACAGCCGCCGATAATCGTTGACGCCGTAATGCGCCAGCACCTTGGTCATCGAGCGTTTCGCGGCGAACACCTTGGGCGCGTCGGGAAATCGCACCGCCGACAGCCAGGTGGTGCCGCGGCTGATCGGCACGCCGTCCGCCGACCGCAGTGCTTCGATCCGGAATAGCGGCGCACCGATGTCGAGATCGAGCTGGCCGGCCAGCGCGCCGGTCGCCGGCTCGCGCTCCGCGGCGATCAATTGACCGCGCGGCTCGCGGCCGCCCGCATTGATGATTTCGGAAAACCGCGTCCGGGTGCGCAGCGGATAGGCGATCCGCCGGCTGCGCACGAAAGTGCCGCTGCCACGCTCGGCGCGCACCAATCCACGCTCCGCCAGCGCTGCGAGCGCCCGCCGGACGGTGTGACGGTTCACCCCATAATTCTCGGCGATCTCGGTCTCCCCCGGCAGTTTGCCGCCGGGCAGATAGCGGCCGTCGGCGATCGCCAGCTCGATGCCGTCGGCGACCTGACGCCACAACGCGACGCCTGAAGTGAGTGCCTCGGCGGTCATGACAGGCACGCTTTTGTGATCAACGCCACGGAATTCGTCGTCATCGAGTTTTCACATTGTGCTTCTATCAAGTTGTCTATTAACATAGACAACTTGAATTGGGCAATGGCGATGCACGCGGAGACACAAAACTCCCCCGAACAAGCCGCAACCACGCGCCGGCGCGCCGCGATGGCGGTGCTGGCCGCATCCGAGACTGCCGCGATCGGCGCGCGCATCGACGCACTGGCTCCGCCGGCGTTCACGCTGCTGCGCGAGCCGGAACAGGGCTTGGTGATGCTGCGCGGCCGGATCGGCGGCGACGGCTCCGCCTTCAATGTCGGCGAGGCGACGGTGTCGCGCGCTGCGGTGCGGCTCGCCAGCGGCGAGGTCGGGTTCGGCTACACGCTGGGGCGAGATCGCACCAAGGCGAAGCTGATCGCGCTGTGCGACGCGCTGCTGCAATCGGCGGACTATTCGGCTGCGGTCGAGACCGAGGTGATCGCGCCGCTGCGGACTGAAGTCGAAGCCGCACGCGCCGAAAAGGCCGCCCGGACGGCTGCCACCAAGGTCGATTTCTACACGCTGGTGCGAGGCGAGGGCTGACCATGACCACCACCGAACTTTCCTCCGGCTTTGCCGACAAGGTGCTCGGCGCGCAATCGACCTTCCGCGCCGTGATGGAAGCGATGGCGCGGCCCGGCCGCATCCAACGCATCACGGTCGAGGCCGGCACACCGGCGCCGCTGATGCACGCCAGCGCCGCACTGGCGCTGACGCTGTTCGACCACGACACGCCGATCTGGCTCGACGCCGCGATCGCGGCGGACGGCACGGTCGCGCGCTGGCTGAAGTTTCACACCGGCGCGCCGCTGACCGACGATCCTTCTACCGCGGCGTTCGCGCTGATCGGTGACGGCTCGGCGCTACTGCCGTTCGAGCGGTTCGCGCTCGGCACGCCCGAATATCCGGATCGTTCGACCACACTCATTATTCAAGTGCAGGCGCTGGGCTCCGGCGACGGCTTCCGGCTGCACGGTCCCGGCATCGATGGCGAGACGCTGCTGCAGGCATCGCTGCAGCCGGCCGACCTGTTCGATCGCCTGAGTATTAACGCAGCGCTGTTTCCGCGCGGCCTCGACGTGGTGCTGGTGAACGGCGATCAAATGGTGGCGATCCCGCGCACCACGCGCCTCAGCCAAGGGAGCTGACCGATGTATGTCGCAGTCAAAGGCGGCGAACGCGCCATCGACAATGCCCACCGGCTGCTCGCCGATGCCCGCCGCGGCAACCGCGACGTGCCGGAGCTGACGCTCGACCAGATCTCCGAGCAGCTCGCGCTCGGCGTCGATCGGGTGATGAGCGAAGGCTCGCTCTACGACCGCGAGCTGGCGGCCCTGGCGATCAAGCAGGCGCGCGGCGATCTGATCGAAGCGATCTTCCTGGTGCGGGCGTTCCGCGCCACGCTGCCGCGGTTCGGCTCCTCCGAGCCGGTCGACACCGGCGCAATGGCGGTCCGGCGGCGGATCTCTTCGACCTTCAAGGACATTCCCGGCGGCCAGATCCTCGGTCCGACCTTCGACTACACCCACCGGCTGCTCGATCCGCAGCTCGCCGAAGGCGGCGATCCGGCCGAGCCGGCGACAGCGGAAGCCAGTGACGCACCGACGCCACGGGTCACCGACATCCTGCGCCAGGACGGCTTGATCGAAGAGTCGCCGGTCGCCGAGGACGACAGCGCGGTCGGCGATCTCACCCGCGAACCGCTGAACTTTCCGGCCGGACGCGACCTGAGGCTGCAGAACCTCGCCCGCGCCGACGAGGGCTTTCTGCTGGCGCTCGGCTATTCGACTCAACGCGGCTATGGCCGCAACCATCCGTTCGCCGGCGAGATCCGCTTCGGCGAAGTCGAGGTGTTCTTCGAGGCCGAAGACGCCGGCTTCGCGGTGCCGCTCGGCAGCGTGGCGCTGACCGAGTGCCAGATGGTCAATCAATTCAAAGGATCGGCGACCGAAGCGCCGCGCTTCACCCGAGGCTACGGCCTCGCCTTCGGCCAGAGCGAGCGCAAGGCGATGTCGATGGCCTTGGTCGATCGCGCGCTGCGCGCCGGCGAACTCGGCGAGGACGTCAAGGCGCCGGCTCAGGACGAGGAGTTCGTGCTGTCGCATTCCGACAACGTCCAGGCGACCGGCTTCGTCGAGCATCTGAAGCTGCCGCACTACGTCGATTTCCAGTCCGAGCTCGGCCTGCTGCGCAAGCTGCGCGCCGAATTCAACCAGGACCAACCCGAGCTGCGCGAGGCCGCGGAATGACCGAAGCGACTTACAATTTCGCTTATCTCGACGAGCAGACCAAGCGGATGATCCGCCGGGCGATCCTGAAAGCGATCGCGATCCCCGGCTATCAGGTGCCGTTCGCCAGCCGCGAGATGCCGATGCCTTACGGCTGGGGCACCGGCGGCGTGCAGGTGACGGCGTCGATCCTCGGCCCGGACGATACGCTGAAGGTGATCGACCAGGGCAGCGACGACACCACCAACGCGATCTCGATCCGCAAGTTCTTCGCCAAGACCGCCGGCGTCGCCACCACCACGTCGACGCCGGACGCGAGCGTGATCCAGACCCGGCACCGCATTCCCGAGACGCCGCTGCACGAGGGCCAGGTGCTGGTATATCAGGTGCCGATCCCCGAGCCGCTGCGCTATCTCGAACCGCGCGAGACCGAGACCCGGCGCATGCATGCGCTCGCCGAATACGGGCTGATGCACGTCAAGCTGTACGAGGACATCGCCAAGTTCGGCCACATCGCCACCGCCTATGCCTATCCGGTGAAGGTCGCGGGCCGCTACGTGATGGATCCGTCGCCGACACCGAAGTTCGACAATCCGAAGATGGACAACTGCCCGGCGCTGCAACTGTTCGGCGCCGGGCGCGAGAAGCGGATCTACGCGATCCCGCCCTACACCCAGGTGGTGTCGCTGGATTTCGAAGACCACCCGTTCACGCGTTATCGCCAGGACGGCTGCTGCGCGCTGTGCGGCGCCGACGATTCCTATCTCGACGAGATCGTCACCGATAACGCCGGCACCCGGATGTTCGTGTGCTCCGACACCGATTACTGCGAAGGCCGCCGCGCCCAGGGCCACACCGGCAGCGAAACCGCACCGATGGAGAGCGCCCATGCTTGATCGCGTCTCGTCCGCCGCACCGGACGCCTTCACCGCGGCCGATCAGCCGCTGCTGATCGCCGACGGCCTGTCGAAGCGCTACGGCCGAATTGATGCGTGCCGCGGCGTGTCGTTCGAACTCTTCCCCGGCGAAGTGCTGGCGATCGTCGGCGAATCCGGCTCCGGCAAATCGACCCTGCTGCAAATGCTGTCGGGACAGATGACGCCGAGCGCCGGGCGCGTGTCGTATCGGATGCGTGACGGCGTCCTGCGCGATCTCGCCGAACTCGGCGAAGCAGAGCGGCGCCTGCTGCTGCGCACCGATTGGGGCTTCGTGCATCAGGACCCGGCGCAGGGCCTGCGCATGGCGGTTTCGGCGGGCGCCAATGTCGGTGAACGGCTGATGGCGGTCGGCTGGAATCACTACGGCAAGATTCGCAGCGTCGCCAGCGACTGGCTGGAGCGGGTCGAAATCGACACCGGCCGCATCGACGACGCGCCGCGCACCTATTCGGGCGGCATGCGGCAGCGGCTGCAGATCGCCCGCAACCTCGTGACCAATCCGCGTCTCGTCTTCATGGACGAGCCGACCGGGGGACTGGACGTTTCGGTGCAGGCGCGGCTGCTCGATCTGGTCCGCAGCCTGGTGGCCGAACTCGGGCTGGCCGCGATCGTCGTCACCCACGATCTGGCGGTGGCGCGGCTGCTGTCGCACCGCATCCTGGTGATGAAATCCGGCCGCGTCATCGAGACCGGGCTGACCGACCAGGTGCTCGACGATCCGCGCGAACCCTATACGCAACTGCTCGTCTCCTCGATCCTCCCGGCGTGATGACCATGCCCCAAAC
>NZ_QPFS01000117.1:0-15353 GCF_010906995.1 Rhodopseudomonas sp. WA056
GCCGGCTGATCACCTTCTCCAGCGACTCAGCCGATCTCGGCGTGCAGCGGGCGATGACCGAGGCGCGGCGGATCCGCAACGGCGCCTCGGTGTCGGCGGTTTACGGGAACGATGCCGAAGGGCTGTGACGCCGCGGGATCGACTCAGCGCAGGTTCTGGATGCCCCACATCACCAGCAACATCGCCGGGATGCAGAGTGCAGCATAGATCGCCCACTTGGCGACGCCGACACCGATACCACGCTTGAAAGCCTCGAGCAGCCGATAGGTCGCGACGATCCAGGGCAAGATGATCCCGACCGCGACGGCGTCGACCACATACCAAAAACTCATCGTCCCTCGTCCTGTGAAGTGACCATGCGCCAGCTTTACCGCAGCCCAATCACCTCACCATCCATTCCTTCGGATGAGGTCGGACGACCTGCTCGGCCAGCCTCGCAGTGTCAGTATTTTTCCTGACATCACACGGCATTTGCCTGCAACTTTCGGACAGCAATTCGGATCGACAGACATTTTGGCGCGTATTAACTTTGCCCTGCCATCGGGTTCCACAGGAAAGCGCAAACAACGGGCGCGTATGTTGCGATGGCCGCCGCGTCCAACGGGAGCAAACAACAGGAGAGCGTCTTGGACAAATTCCTCCGCGACGAGAACCTGAAATTGTACCGCCGGCTGCTGGCGGAGACCCACGACGAGGACCGCCGCAGGGTGTTGAAGCAATTGATCGCCCAACTCTCTGAGCGGGATCCTCACCACAGTTTCGGCGGCTCTTAGCGCCGACGGTATTTGATTTTCCGCAAAGGCAATTCCGAGCGCCCGCCGCTAGCGTAACGCCCGTCATTGCCGAGCTTTCTAGAGGTGGGGAGTTTCGACCTTGACCGGAGCCCCGAACACGGCCTCGTTCGGGGCTCCTTCCTTTCGCAGGAGCCCTCCGCTCAGGCCCCGTTTCGCGGCCAAGATCGCCACGGCGATTGCGCGGAACGGGCGGGAGTGGCGCCCAATCAGGTGCGGGGCTGTGGCGCGCGCCACGTCGATGAGCACGGGAGTCAATCTCTCCGTTTGCGCTCGCCCCCTGCTTTCGGTTTTCGCTTCGACGCGGTTTTCTCGCACAATCCTGTATGGATTCAGCTCGAAAACGCTCTCTCAGTATGACTAGCTTTGCTCCGGGCGCCGCCATCGCGGCGGCTCGCTCGTCAACGTCAGGCTCGTGATCGCCGCGTGCCATCCGGCACCCGGTTCAACCGACAAGGAGACAGGAATGCGCCGTTTGGGCATGCACAGATTTCGGATGGGCGCGCTGATCGCGCTGGCAGGCGCGGCGATCGCGCTGGCGGGCTGCGGCGAAGGCGGCCAAGGGCCGCAAGGCGAGCCCGGCCCGCAAGGTCCGGCAGGCCCCGCCGGACCGGCCGGCCCCGCCGGCAAGGACGGTGCGTCGATCTCCAGCATCCGCACCGTGTCATCGACGAGCTGTTCGGCCAATGGCTGCCCGACCACCTGCGAGCCGAGCGAGACGCTCGTCTCAGCGCTGTGTGTCGGCAACGGCTCGGCCCGATTCAGCGACAATATCTCGGTCGAAGGCGGCGTGATGACGGCGCGCTGCGGACCCAGCTCGGTGCGGATCGAGGTGAGCTGCGCCCGCAAGTAGCTTCCCGGCCCAACCGAGTGAGCAATACAGCTCAGGCCGCCAGATCGACTCTGGCGGCCTTTTGCATGCCGGTGCGACTCCGATCAGAGAACGGCCCCTGATCGGCCGCCACCTGATTACCGGCCGATCCAGACGGTTTCGGCTTGCGACCGATTCAGCCCCAAAATAATGGTAAAATCATACGCTAATTGATCTAGATCAAGCGCCCGAACGGCCAACCCCGGCAATTCGTCTACAGAACTTAAGGCGGACCTGGCCTTCCCAATGGCGCATTTGCTTTATCAATGTCCCCGGACCGGGATGAAGGTCCAGGCTTGGCTGCAGGAAGACCCCGGAAGCTCGGCGCAAACGACTTTCGAGCTGGTGCACTGCCCGGCCTGTGCCCAGATGCACTTCGTCGACCGCCGCACCGGTAGCCTGCTCGGCGACAAGACCAAGACCAAATAGTCGATCGCAAGACCGCGCCCGGTTATTCCGGTTTGCGGGCGAGCTCCACGGCGCGCGGACGATCGGGCAAAACGGCATTGCGCAGCGTCGGGTGCACTTCGATCCGGCCGTTGTAGTCGATGAACCCAGCCTTACGAAACTTGTTCATGAAGTAGCTGACGCGCGAGCGTGTCGTGCCGATCATCTCCGCCAGCGTCTCCTGACTAATTTCAATCGGCACCGGACGCGAAGCCTCGACCGCGTCGGCAAGCAGCAGCAGCAGCCGCGCCAGACGCTTCTCGCTGTTGTTGAACAATTGATCTATCAGGTCGTCCTCGACCCGCGTGTTGCGGGCGACGAGGTGGCGGGTGAATAGTTCGCAAAGCGCCGGCTCGCGTTGCAGCGTCGTCATCATCGTCGCGTTAGCGATGGTGGTGACGGTACAATCTTCCAGTGCGATCGCTGTGGCGCGGCGCCGATGGTCGAGCAGACCGCTCTCGCCGAAGAACTGCCCGGGCTGGAGGATGGCTACGACTGCGCCTTTGCCCTGTTCCGACATCACCGACAATTTGATGCGGCCGTGCTGGATGTACATCACGCAGTCGGCGGCTTCGTCCTGCGTGAAAATGGTCTGGTTGGTTCGAAATTGCAGAACGGTGCGCCCCGTGCCTGCACTGCGAAGAAAGACCTTTGGATCGAACGGCACCTCGCGCGACGTCACGTGATATCCTGCGAACGAAAACGATTGAGTCAGTCGGATTCGGCACGCCCCAAACTGGCCATGCCGGAACTCCGCCGCGCATCATCCTCAAATCGCAGAAAAAATCTGTGCCGTTTTGACCACCTGCCCAACTCAGCGGCAGCGTCCGTTCGACGGGCCTAGTTGGTCTGTCCGGTCTTGCGCTTGGCTTTCGGCTGGGTCGCCTCGGCGCCGCGGACGCCGCCCCAGGGGTCGCTGGGCCCCTGGGCATCCGGAATCTTACGCAGTGATTCCTGGTAGGCCTTCTGCCGGATCGCGTCCTGGGCTTTCTCTTCCGGGGTCTTGTGCTGGATCTCCGGCACCAGATTGACGTGCGGCCCCTCGCTCTGGGCAAAGGCCGGACCGGCCAGCAGGGCCAGGACGGCGACGCCGTGCAGAATCTTCATCGCAAACTCCCTCTCGCCGCAGGCCGCGCCCGGCCGCCGCGCTACAGGCGATCGGACCGGCAGGACTTCGGCGACTGCCAGTCCTCCCAGATCGGACCGCATTTGGTGCACCCGCTCACCACGATCGCCGTGACCACCAGGCCGACCACCAACGCCACTCGTCTGACCATCGTGCCCCCTCGGATGCCGCCGAACTTAAGGGATCGACGGTGTCGTTTTCAAGCCGTGCCGAATCGGGTGGGATGCTGCGAAACGTCGCGAAACACGCGGACAATCAACGGGTCAGGGAGAGACGCATGGCAGGGCAGCAGACGGCGGAGTTCAGCCTCGACGAGGCGCAGCGGATGCTGCGGGAGGCGTTCGCGCCCTGGGTGCTGGACCTCGGCCTGTCGGTCGAGCGGCTCGAGCTTGATCCGCCAGCCGCCAGCCCGGCCGACTGGCAACCCGGCGCCACCCTGCGGATGGCGTTTTCCGAACGGCTGTGCCGCAGCGGCGGCGTGGTCTGCGGCCAGGCGCTGATGGCTCTGGCCGACACCGCGATGGTCTTCGCGGTCTGTGCCGGCAACCGCGGTTTCCGCCCGATGACCACGGTCGATCAGACCACGCATTTCCTGAAAGCGGTGGCCGCGACCGATGTGATCGCCGATGCCCGGCTGGTCCGGCTCGGCCGCACCATGAGCTTCGGCCGGGTCACGCTGCTCAGTGCGGCCGATCAGAAACCGGTCGCGATGGTGTCGAGCGCGTTCGCGATGCTGTGAACGCGCGGTGACCGGCTCTGGGTCGCCTCCCCCGAACCGGCCTCGCAAGGCTTCCAGACAGCACTTCAGTACCGGCCGCGACTCGGGCCGTAATTGTCCCCGCCGCGGCTGGGGCCACCGCCATAGCCGCCGCGGAAGCCGCCGCCGAACTGGATCACCGGCCCCGGCGGCACCACGTAGACCGGCGGCCGGCGGACCACCACGACATCGTCCTCTTCCTCGACATAGACCCGGTTGCGCGACGCCTTCTTGCCGCTGCGCTTGGGCGGGTCGTCGCGTTCGGCCCGGCTCTTGGTCTTCTTCGGTTCCACCTTCTGCAGCGCCGGCGGCCTCGGTCCGCACGGGCAGGTCAGCGCCGCCGCGGCGGCCACCGGGGTGGCGAGCGCGGCCGTCGGCACGACGACCGCGTTGTCCGGCCGGTAGCGCAGCCGTTCGGCGAGCTTCCGCGCGGTCGCAGTCAGATCGCTGGCGGGGTATTCGGCCAGGAATGCGGTGTAGGCCGATCCGGTGTTGGCGAGGACCGCCCGGTTCCAAGCCTGCATTCGGCGATGGCGGTCGAGCCAGCGCTTGGCATCCGGCGCGAACGGCGGCTCGGCGTACAGCGACACGAACGCCTCGTAGGCGTCGGCCGAGCCATCGGAGACGATCAGCGCGTTGGCCTGATCGACCGGCTTGCCCTTCAGGAAGCCGCGCCATTCCTCGACGGTGCGCGGCTTCGGCGCTGCGCTATCGCCCGGCGCAGCCGTGGCCTCCGCCGCAGCCGGCGCGAAGAAGTGGAAGTCGTCGACCAGCGACGAGCTTTCCCACGGCGTCTGGCGGCCCTCGGTCGCCTGATTGACCGCGAGCCGCACCCGCTTGAAGGTGTCCTCGATCTTGAGTCCGTTCTCGCGCCCAGCCTTCAGCAGCGCGGTGGTGTACGGACTGTTGCTGCCGCCTCCGTCCTCGGCTTCCGCGCCTGGCGAGGTGGAATAGGACAGCAGCGTGCCCGGCGCGCCGGCCTTGGTATCGACCAGCGCCAGCCCCTGCCCTGTGGTCTTGTTGATGCTCGGAAACGGATTGTTGCGGCAGGCGTCGAGCATGATGATCCGGGTTTTGCTCGGCACCGAACTCAGCGTGTTGAGCACGTCGTCGAGCCGCACCGCCTGCAACGGGATGTCGGCCTCGCGCTTGGGATCGACGTCGACCGGGATCAGATAGTTCTCGCCATCCACCTGGATGCCATGGCCGGCATAGAACATCAGCGCCACGGTCTCGGGCCCTTTCGCCGCGACCGTGGCGGCGAAGTCGCCGACCTTGGCGCGCAGCTCGGTCTGGCCGAGATCAGAAGCCTCGGTGACCTCGAAGCCGGCCTCGCCGAGTAGCGCGGCAATCGCCTTGGCGTCGTTCACCGGATTGGGCAGTGCCGGCACCGCCCGATACGCGGATTGCCCGATCACCAGTGCGACCCGGCTTTCCGCCGCGGCAGCCGCAGCTCCGAACAGCAAGACGGCGGCGATCGCAGCCGTTCCCAGCATCGCGCGTCGCATGAAGCCTCCCTTGCCCGAGCCGATCTCGGCTTTTGGTCGCGCGCAGGTGCGATCGGGTTCAGTTCTGCCGGGCTGCAATTCGCGGTCGCAGCCATCGTCCGGAAAGCTGCGGTTAACATTATCGGCAGATTGCGCCGCCGAACCAAGGCGATGTTGAGGGGCGCGCGATTAGGCTGATGACCTGCGCGCCGGCCGTTCCGATCGCCCGGCGCGTTCCACCACGCAGGAACCGACGCTTTGGCCGACACCTTTCCCGCCTCGCCGATGATGCATCGCCGCGCCGGCGCCGCCGTGACAACGTCGTCCGCGCCGGGCGCGTTGCCCGGCGTCACTGCGATCGACCAGGCGGCCTGGTGTGATCTGACGACACGGGTGATCGAACCGAACGGCTACTACCTGCCGGAATGGGTGATTGCAGCGAATGGCGATCATGCCGCACCGCGTGCGCTGACCGCGCACGATTCCGTGGGCCGGCTGATCGGCGTCGTGCCGGTGATCTCGTGCTGGCGAGCGTTCCGCCTGCCGCTGCCGGCGCTGGTTTCGGCCGACCCGTTCCGTTCGCTCGACACGCCATTGCTCGACCGTGATGCCGCCGAGGACGCCGCTGCGAAACTGCTGGCGCAGGCTCGCGCCACCGCGGCCCGCGTGCTGGTGCTGCGCGACGTCGCCTGCGATGGCGAAGCGGTGGCGGCCTTCACCCGCGCGCTCGCCGCGGACGGTCTTCGCCCGCGGCTGATCCGCGGCTGGACCCGCGCCAGCCTCGATGCCACGCGTGACGCCGAGGAACTGCTGCGCGACGGCCTCGGCACGAAAAAGCTGAAGGAACTGCGCCGGCTGGAGCGGCGTCTCGGCGAACACGGCGAGGTGCGGTTCGCCGTCGCCCGCAGCGCGGACGAGGCGGCACGCGCCTTCGACGTGTTTCTTGCTCTGGAAGACAGCGGCTGGAAGGGCCGCGGCGGCAGCTCGCTGAAGCGGCAGCCGGAGCTGGCCGCCCGGCTGCGCAGCGCCGCGGTGGCGCTGACCTCGCGCGGCCAATGCGAAGTGATCACATTGTCGGCCGGCACCACGCCGGTCGCCGCCGGCGTCGTGCTGCGCCACGCCGATCGCGCCTATTTCTTCAAGCTCGGAATCGACGAGAGTTTTGCGCGCTGCTCGCCCGGCGTATTGCTAACCGTGGGGCTGACCCGACACCTGTGCGCCGATCCGAACATCCGCTTCGCCGACTCCACCGCCAGCGCCCGGCATCCGATGATCGATCCGATCTGGCGCGGCCGGTTCGCGGTCGGCGATCTGGTGCTGCCGCTGCGCAAGCGCGATCCGCTGTTCGCGCCGATCGTCGCAGCGCTGGCCGCGCGCGACCGGTTGCGGCACCTCGCCAAGCGGCTGTTGAAGCGCTGATTACTCCGCAGCTTCCGCGTTGAGCTCCGCCGACAGCTTGCGGATGGCACGGGCGATCAAGGCCGGATCCTGCGCGCCGGACACCGCGTATTGGTGCATGAACACGTAAGTCGGCACACCGGAAATTCCCTTCTCAGCGGCCTCCTGCGCCTGCGCCGAGACTTCCTCGATATCCTGATCGGTGGCGAGCCTGGCGCGGATGTCAGCGGCATCGAGCCCGCATTCCGCCGCCGCCTGCACCAGCACTTCGGGGTCGGTGAGATCGCCGCCGTCGCGGAAGTACAATTCCATAAGACGTTGCTTCATCGCCGGCCCCTGCCCGATCGCGCTCGCCCAATGAATCAGGCGATGGCAGTCGATCGTGTTCGGCTGCCGCTGCACGCGCTCGGGGTGATATTCCAGTCCCTCTTGGGCGGCGGTCTCGGCGATGCGGCCGGCAATTTCCTTGTAGCGCTCCGGCGATCCGAACTTCTTGGTCAGATACTCGTCGCGGCTGATGCCCTCGCGCGGCACCCAGGGATTGAGGAAGAACGGCCGATAGATCAGCTCGACCGGCACCTCCGGCGCCAGCGCGATCGCCTGCTCAATGCGCTTCTTGCCAATGTAGCACCACGGGCAGACCACATCGGACACCACGTCGATCGTCAGCGGCTTCAGCGTGCTCATCGGCGTCTCCTCGTTGTCATTGCCGGCACCCTCCCACACAGATGGGGCGCAGGCAACGCCGGACAAGGCGGATCAGAGCCGCGCGGCCAGTTCGCGCAATCGCGTCCCCGTGATCGCATCGGCCGGAAAGAACGTCTCGATCGCGATCTCCGAAAGCGTGACGTCGATCGGGGTGCCGAACACCATGGTGGTGGAGATGAAGCTCAGCACCTCATCGCCGAGCTGCAGGCGAAACGGCACGGCGACCGCATCCGGCGCGATCGGTGCGGCGCGCGCCGGGACCGGATAGGTTTTCAGTTCCTCGTACAGCGCGATCAGCTTCGGATCGGCGCAGGTCTCACATTGCCGGTGTAGTCGCTCCAGCAGATGCGCGCACCACTCGCCCAGATTGGCGGTGCGTGCCGCCAAGCCTTCGGGATGAAACGACAGCCGCAGCACGTTGAGCGGCGGCGCCAACAGATGCGGCGCAACGCCGTCGAGCATCGGCGCCACCATGCGGTTGGCCGACACCAGGTTCCAGTGCCGATCGACCGCCAGCGCCGGGTTCGGCTCGTGCGCGGCAAGCACCTGATCGACCGCAGCCCGCACCGCGGCGAGCGCCGGATCGTCCAGCGAGCGCTGCGGGAACGCCGGTGCGAAGCCGGCTGCGACGAGCAGCACGTTGCGTTCACGGAGCGGCACGTCGAGCCGCTCGGCGAGCCGCAGCACCATCTCGCGCGATGGCGAAGCGCGCCCGGTTTCAACGAACGACAGATGCCGCGCCGAGATTTCAGCGTCGAGCGCGAGATCGAGCTGGCTGAGCCGGCGGCGCTGCCGCCACTGCCGCAAGTAATCGCCGATCCGGACCGGCTGCGCGCCGGCGACGGCGCTGATCGACGACACGTTGGTGTTCATGCGCGAAGGCTAACACACGCGCCGCACAGCATCCATGACCTCCGAGGTAAAGCGTCTCTGACCTGCCAGGTAATCGAATTGCGCCGCCCTGAGCGGCATCCTTCGGCTCATCGCTGCAACCGAAGGAGATATTCCATGATCCAATCATCCATGACCCGCCCCTCGACGCTGCTCCGCCGCGCCTTGCAGGCCGACGCACTCGTCAGCGGCGCGATGGCGCTGCTGCTGAGCTTGGCGGCCGGCACACTCTCGCGCCTTCTCGCCCTGCCGCAGCCGCTGCTGCTGGAAACCGGACTGTTCCTGATCGGCTACGCCGCCCTGGTCGGCTGGCTCGGCACCCGCGCCGTGCTGCCGCGCGCGCTGGTGCTGATTGTGATTGCGGGCAACGCGCTATGGACGCTCGGCAGCGTCGCCTTGCTGCTCAGCGGCGCAGTAGCACCGAACGCGCTCGGCATTGCTTTCGTGCTGCTGCAGGCGACGGTGGTCGGGATCTTCGCCGAGTTGCAGTTCATCGGGCTGAAGCGGAGTGAGGCAGCCTTGGCCAGTTAGCACCAAAGCTTCCGCCGTCATTGCGAGCGAAGCGAAGCAATCCAGCTTCCTGCACGGGTCTGGATTGCTTCGTCGGCTTCGCCTCCTCGCAATGACGCGACGAGAGGCTGTGCCGACGATCAGGCGGCCTTGGATTTGCTGTTGGATTTGCTCGCAGACGTCTTGCGGGACGACGTGGTCTTGGCCGGCTTCGCCGCTTTGGTCTTGCCGGCCTTTGCCGTCACGACCTTCGTCTTCACCACCTTGCTGGTGCCCTTCGACTTCGCCTTCGTCTTAGCCTTCACCGCTTTCGGCGCCTTCGATTTGGCGACCTTCTCCGGCTTCGACGGCTTTTCCGGCTTCGCCTTGCCGGTTGCCTTCGCGGCCTTGCGGGCGGCCTTCTCGGCTTCGGCTTGCGCCTTGCGCTCGGCCTTCAGCTTCAGCCTGGCCTTTTCGGCGCGGGCTTCGGCGGCCTTCTTCTTGCGCTTCTTCTCGCAGGAGACGCATTTGCAGCCGATCGGCTTCAGATAGGCTTTGAAGTAGTCGGTGCCGTAGTCGTAATTGATCTCTTCGCCCGGCTCGATGTTCTTGATGGCGCGGATGATCACGCGCTTCTTGCGCGGATTGACGTCGGACTCGGCGTTCGGCTTGCAGGCGTGATTGATGTAGCGGGCGACGTTCTTGCGCACCGATCCGTCGATGGTCCAGCGCTTGTTCAGCTCGAACAGATATTTGTTTTCGATGCCGTCGTGCTTCTTGTTGTGCGCGTCGAGCAGCGGCCCGAAATAGCGGATGATCTTGGCGCCCTTCCTGATCGGCTTGACGGCGAACAGGCCGAGTCCGGTCTTGGAGCGGCCGACGCGGTAATGGTCATTCGACAACAGCGGCATGGTTCTTCGATTCGAACGCGGCTAAAGGACACATCAAGCCGCCGTTCTAGAGCGATTCCGCCGCAAAGGGCAGTGCCTGAGCGGAAATTGCTCGAACCTTCCCCAGCCGGACGGCGACCGATCGATCGAGGTTCTCGCTGTGATGCAAGGCTCTGCAATGCAAGTCTCCCCGATGCGACTGCTCCCTGCCCTCGCCGTGCTGTTCCCTATCACCCTCCCGGTCGCGCTGGCGACGCCGGCGAAGGCGGAGGGCGTCAGCAGCGTCTACAGTTCGACAGCGCCGAAAGCCTGCAAGGTCGCTCGCCCGGGCGGTGCGCCCGAGGATAGCGGTGAGTGGCTGTGTCCGGGCCAAGGCGGGCTGGTGGTGACGGTGTCCGAGATGGACCTGCGCCAGACCGTCAGCGTCGGCCGCAATTACAGGGACGCCAAAGATCAGCCCGCGGCCAGCGCCTCATTCGGCCCTTTCAACTCCACCACCGATACGGTCGAGTGGCGGCTCGACGGCGCCGGCAAGCCGTTCGCCATCATCCAGCGCTGGCACCTCGCCGACAACGACGCTCTCGGCAAGGGAGGCCAGCCCACCACCAAGCAGATGCTGGTGGTGACGCGGCTGCCGCCCGGCCCGGTATGCCATGTCGCCTATGTCGACGTCGCCGCCAACCGCAACGCCAACGAGGTGGCGCGGCAGGCGGCCGACGAAGTGGCGCGCGGTTTTGCCTGCGGCAAGGACAAGCCCAAGCCATTCGGCACGCCCGGCCGGGCCACCGCGCTGGCCGCGCCAAACTGAACTCGTTCTAAAGTGGGTGCCCGGCCCTTGCCGCCGGGCCGCCGCGGTTTACTTCCCCAGACGGGGCCCGCACAATCGCGCGGGGCCGACGTCGCGCCGCCGTGGCTGGCCGCCAGCGGCGCGAGCTGGAGAGACGTGTAATGAAGGCGGTGTTCGCCAAGCTCGGCAGCGACTTCTTCTCCACCATCATCTTCGTGGTGCTGTATTTCTCCACCGGCAACGTCGCACTGGCGACGATCGTCGCGGTGCTCGGCGCGGCGGCGCAGTTCGGATATGCGCGGATCAAGGGCCTGCGGCTCGACGTGATGGCCTATGCCAGCGTCGCGATGGTGGTGGTGCTCGGCGGCGCGACGCTGCTCACCGACGACCCGTTCTTCATGCTGATCAAACCGAGCATCGGCCATATCGCGGTCGGCGTGTTGATGCTGCGCCGCGACTGGATGGCGCGCTATGTGACGCCGAGGATCGCAGCCGCGATTCCGGACTATGTGCGGGTCGCCGGCTATCTGTGGGCGGCGCTGATGCTGCTGCTCGGTGCCGGGGTGATCGCCGCGGCGCTGACCGGCGACATCAAGCTCTGGACGTTCTACGTCATGGTGATCGCGCCGGCGTTCAAGGTAGTCGCGCTCGCCGCACAATATCTGGTGTTCCGGGCGGCGATCCGCAGCCGCAGCCGGGCTGCCAATGTGCAGCCGGGCGCCGAACCGATCGCCGCCGAATCCTGATCGCTCACATCCGTGGCGTGTCGGCCAGCGTCAGCGCGCCGTCGCCGGTCGCTTCGAGTCGCGCCGAGGCCGGCGCATAGCGGCGATCGCCTTCGTAACTGACCACAATGCCGCCGATCCCGTTGTCGAGCGCCGAGGTGGTGAACGTGGCGAGGCCGGCCCGGTCGAGCGGCACATTTGCGGCAATCACCTGCTCGCCGTCGCGAAAGCTGACCGTGCCGACCGGTGGCCCGAGAGCGCCGGTGACCGCCACGGTGAGCGTCACCACCGCGCCGGGCGGCGGCGACGAATCCGATGACGACAGCGTCACGCGCGGCACGGCGAGCACATCGAGCGCGACCTCGGCCGACTGGCTCGGCAGCACGATCAGCGGCAACCGGCTGGCGCTGCCGGCGTAGTCGGCGCGCAGTCGATGCCGGCCCGGCACGAGGCCCTCGACCATCAGGCTCGGCCGGCCGGCCTCGGTCCAGCCCAGCACGGTGCCGGTGGTCAGATCGTGGAACACGATGCGGCCATCGGCGACGCCGTGACCGAAGCCGGTGGTGAGTGTGGCACTGAGGAGAAACCGTCCAGGAACCGGCTGCGACGTGACGTCGAGCCGGATCGTGGTGGCCTCGGACACCACCTCGATCTGCGCGGCAGCAGGACCGCTGCCCAATCCGAACACCAGCGCTGCGGCGGCGAGCACGGCATTGGCAGATGACAAACGCATGTCGGGTCTCCACCTTCAAACGCGTGGGAAACCTCGAGGCGTCCTCCGAAAGTTAACATAAGATAGCATGACGTTTGCACCGCACCACAGGTATCTGCATGCGCGGCAGGCGGAGCAGAACACCACCTGATCCAATGTCCACCGCTGTCGCGGCCCCTGGCCGCAGCCATGCCGCACCTTCGGGCTTGTTCGCCGCTCCCGCCCCATACTAAGAGGGGCGGCCCGGTGAACTCACGAGGGCCGGGACCAAGGGGAGAAACACATGGCAGTCGACGGAAACTGGAAACTCACCATGAGCACGCCGATGGGCGAGCGGCAGGCCGACCTGACGCTGAAGGCCGATGGCGGCACGCTCACCGGCACGCAATCCGCCGACGGCGATGCCGGCGAGATCTTCGACGGCACCGTGAACGGCGACGACGTCGCCTGGAAGCTGTCGATCACCAATCCGATGCCGCTGACGCTGAGCTACACCGGCAAGGTGAGCGGCGACAGCATCTCCGGCGAGATGGGCATCGGCCCGATGGGCTCGTTCCCGTTCACCGGAACGCGGGCGTAAGGCTTCACACAAAGACATCATCACCGGGCCGGCGTCATCGCCGTGGCCCGGTGTTTTTTGTCTGCACAGAATGGATGGCCGGGTCGAAGCCCGGCCATGACTACTCTTGACGATGACTTAGGCTAACTCCTCCGAGGGAGTCATTCCGGGGCGCGCGGAACGCGCGAACCCGGAATCTCGAAGTGATTAGGCACCCGGTCGCAGCAACCTCTGGATTCCGGGTTCGCTCACTGCGTGAGCGCCCCGGAATGACGGTGCGAGGTCTTTCGCGACTGAAGCTTCGCCTCAGCCCAGGTTCAGTTCCTTGAAGAAGTCGTTGCCCTTGTCGTCGACGATGATGAAGGCCGGGAAGTCGACGACGTCGATCTTCCAGATCGCCTCCATGCCGAGCTCGGGATATTCCAGCACCTCGACCTTCTTGATGCAGTGCTCGGCGAGGTTTGCCGCGGCGCCGCCGATCGAGCCGAGATAGAACCCGCCGTATTTCTTGCAGGCCTCGCGCACCGCGGGGGCGCGGTTGCCCTTGGCGACCATCACCATCGAACCGCCGGCCGCCTGGAACTGATCGACGAACGAATCCATCCGCCCCGCGGTGGTCGGGCCGAACGCGCCGGAGGCGTAGCCGTCCGGGGTCTTGGCCGGGCCGGCGTAGTACACCGGATGGTTCTTGAAGTAATCCGGCAGCGGCTCGCCCTTCTCCAGCCGGTCGCGCAGCTTGGCATGGGCGGCGTCGCGCGCCACGATCATGGTGCCGGTCAGCGACAGCCGGGTCTTGGTCGGATATTTGGTCAGCGTGGCGAGGATGTCCTTCATCGGCTGATTGAGGTCGATCTTGACCACCTCGTCGCCGAGCGCTTGCTCGACCTCGGGCAGATACTGCGCCGGATTGTGCTCCAGTTCCTCCAGATACACGCCGTCCCTGGTGATCTTGCCGAGCATCTGACGGTCTGCCGAGCACGACACGCCGAGCCCGATCGGCAACGAGGCGCCATGGCGCGGCAGCCGGATGACGCGAACGTCGTGGCAGAAATACTTGCCGCCGAACTGCGCGCCGACGCCGAGGCTCTGCGTCATCTTGTGGATTTCCTGCTCCATCTCGACGTCGCGGAAGGCGTTGCCGAGTTCGGAGCCGTGGGTCGGCAGCGCATCGAGATAGCGTGCGGATGCGAGCTTCACGGTCTTCATCGTGGTCTCGACCGAAGTGCCGCCGATCACGATCGCCAGGTGATAGGGCGGGCACGCCGCGGTGCCGAGCGTCATGATCTTCTCTTTCAGGAACGCCAGCAGCCGGTCGCGGGTCAGCAGCGACGGCGTCGCCTGGAACAGGAAGCTCTTGTTGGCCGAGCCGCCGCCCTTGGCCATGAACATGAACTTGTAGGCCGAATCTGTTTCAGGAGAGCCACCCTCGGCGTAGATCTCGCACTGCGCCGGCATGTTGTTGGCGGTGTTCTTCTCTTCGAACATCGACAGCGGCGCGACCTGCGAGTAGCGCAAATTGCGGCGCAAGTAAGCGTCGCGCGCGCCTTCCGACAGCGCCGCCTCGTCGTCGCCGTCGGTGATGACGTTCGAGCCCTTCTTGCCCATGATGATCGCGGTGCCGGTGTCCTGGCACATCGGCAGCACGCCGCCGGCGGCGATGTTGGCGTTCTTCAGAAAGTCGAGCGCGACGAACTTGTCGTTCGGGCTCGCCTCGGGGTCGTCCAGGATGGCGCGGAGCTGCTTGAGGTGGCCGGGCCGCAGATAATGGTTGATCTCGCCGAACGCGGCCTCCGACAGCGCCCGCAGCGCCTCGCGCTCCACCACCAGCATGTCGCGCCCGAGCACCTTCTCGACCCGCACGCCCTCCGACGTGATCTTGCGGTAGACGGTGTCGTCCTTGCCCAGCGGGAACAGCGGGGTGTGCCTGTAGGGCGGAACCGGCGTGGCGGCGGACGGAATTGGCGTGGGAGCGTTCATGGACAAGGCCTCGAATGGGGAAATTCGCGGCCCTGTCTAGGCGGTTTCGGCGGGATTTTGAAGGGTTCAAAACGGGAGGGAGGGGAGCCTCACAAAGCCTGCTCGCCTGCCCCCGAGGCATTTGAAATGGCAGCTTCATCAGGCGCCGGAGCATCCGAAACGTCGCTCTGAACCGTCCCGCCGCCCGGCTCCGGCATCGGTGGGACAGCCGGGGCAGCCACCAGCCGCTCCTGTTGGCCTGTCAGCTCCTGCTCCGCCGCATCCCGCATCGCTTCCGTGTTCACGCTGGCGGGCTCGGCCTTAGCCTCCGAAAGCCGGGGCGCAGTCCGCTGCCACGCTCGAAGATGCTGCCCGGCTTGATCGTACGCGAGAGGAACGATCGATTCCAGTTCGAGGATGAAATTCCTTCGCTGTGCGAAGCGCGCGCCGATGTCGCGTACCATGATCACGTCGAACGAAGTCACCACTTGGCCTGGCCGCTCATCGACCGCCTGGTCGATATTCTCCCGCAGCGACGCGAGCGGGCGTTGAGTGCTGCTGGTTCGTCCAGGCCAATACAACCGAATGTGCCAATTCTCGTTCGTCGAAGCGGGAAACTGACGTAGCAGCCAGTTCAACCGCGCCTTGGTTCCCTTCTTGTCGTCCGGTGCGCGAAGATGCATCGAAACCGCGAGCGAACGTGCTTTGACGTCCGCCGTGACCTCCAGAGGCGAAGCAGCATCCGGCACAATCAAGGTC
>NZ_QPFS01000118.1:0-15070 GCF_010906995.1 Rhodopseudomonas sp. WA056
GGAAATCGCGGTAGCGCGGATCGAAGGTGAAGCCGAGCGCGGTCTGGGCGCCGATCAGCACGGTCACCGTCACCGCCAAGCCGAGAGCCCAGGTCGCCACCGAGTGCGAGCGGTCTTCCCGCGGCCCGAACAGATCGAGGAAGGTCGGGACCGGGCGCCCCGACATCAGCGCATGCGCTGCGAGGATCGGGGTCGACACCCCGCAGGCGAGCAGCAGTCCCCACTGCAGCCAACGGCCGACGCCGTAGCTCTCGACCAGCAGCTTGTCGATCCCCACCCCGAGCAGAATCCCCGCCACCGTCGCCGAGGTGCCGACCGCCAGCCACGCCACCAGACGCGGCGACCATGGCCGCCGGCGCAGCGTCAACATCGCGGTCCCGAACACCGCAAGGCTCAACCCCATCCCGGCAGCGGCCATCAGCTTCCATTGCGGGAAATTGCTGACCGGCTCGCCGGCCGGATACTTCACCACCCGGTTGTCGGCGTCGATCAGCCCCCAATAGCCGCCGACGGTACCTTCGAGATTGCGCTTCCACGGCTGATCGTAGGCTTCGATCAGGTTGACGCGGAAGTTCTCCCGCTTGGCCAGCGACAGGATCTCGGACACCACCCGGGCCTGGTTGGTGCGCGACGGCAGCGCCCCTTCGCGCATCCGCCCCGCGCTCGGCCACCCGGTCTCTCCAATAAGGATCTCCTTGGCAGGAAACGCGACCGCAACTTGCTTGCGGATGGCGTCGACGTGGTTGGCGGCATAGCGCGCACGGACCGGCATGTCCTCCCAATACGGCAGGATATGGATCGTGACGAAATCCACCGCTTCGTAGATCTCGCGGTTGCGCAGCCAGTATTCCCATACGTCCGCATAAGTGACCGGAACCTTGGCCTGCGCCTTCACAAGGCGGATGGTGGCGGCGAGATCGGCCGCGGTCATCTCGCCGCGCAGCAGCACCTCGTTGCCGACCACCAACGAGGTGATGACGTCCGGATACGCCTTGGTCAGTCCGACTGCGGTAGCGATCTGCGCCAGATTCTTCGAACGGTCGTTGGACAGCCAGATTCCCTGCAGCACCTTCAGCCCAGCTTTGGCGGCGAGCGGCGGTAATTGGTCGAGTCCGTTGTCGATCGAATAGGTCCGGACGCAGTTCGAGATCTTGGCGAGTTGCTCCATGTCCTGCGCGATCTGCTCGGCGTCGATATGCGTCGTCGGATCGAGCGGCGTCTGCAAGCCGCGAAACGGCGCATAGGACACACATTCCAGCTTCGAGCTGGTTTCGATCGGCGCACGTTCGAGGGTGATCGGGGTGGCGATCCACCACCACACACCGAAGATCATGGCCAACGAGATCGGGATCAACAGCAGCGGCGTGCGCAAGGATTTCGTTTCCGTCCGTTGCAAAAAGGGTCTCGTCGATTAGCCGCTCGCGACCGATCTGCCAAGGCCGCGTTGTGCACCGCCCTCTCCCCGGCTTCTTCCATGAGATCGTCATGCGCCATCAATTGGTCGCCATGCACCGAAGGACCAACTGCCGTTGCTGGACAAAATCGAAAATGTCCGTCATGGGATTCTGCCGAGGGTCACGCCCTATCGGCGACGAATTCGAGCGGCATCAGGTGGATGGGACCGGTGCCGCGATGGCCCGGCAACGAGATCGGGGACACGATGCGACGAGTTTTCCTTGAGTTCCAGAACGCGATGCTGCGTTGCCTGGCAGTGAGCGGTCTTGCCCTGTCGATCGGCGTCGGCGGCGCGATCGCCCAGAGCGGCGACCTGCGCGCCCAGGATCAGACTCAGAAGCCGCCGGCGACCACTAACAATCAGGCGACTCAGTCGACTGCGGACGCGCTCAAGGAAAGCCAGCGGAAGACCGACGAGTTCGCCGAGGCTGCGCAGGCGATCAACGGTCCTGCCGGCAACCCCGAATGCGTCTGGCTCGGCCGTCGCGTCGTGGTGCTGATGTGGCGTGACGACCTTGACACCGCGTTCCGCCATCTCGACATGTACGACCGCTTCGGCTGCCCGACCGGTCACATTCAGGCGGCGTTCAGGTGCGTCGTGCGATCCGGTCCTATCGACCCGAAATCGCCCGACAGCCTCAGCGGACGCGTGCACGCATGCTGGATCAATCCGACCGCCCAGCAGCAGCCGGCGGCAGCGACTGCGACGCCGCCTGGTCCGGCCGGCAAGCCGGCACCGGCCCCTGCGCAGCCGCAGCCGGCGACGCCGCCCATTCAGGCGCCGGCGAAATAACGCCTCGCCGCGAGGGAACGTTCGGTTTTTTCTCTGGTTTGGTGACCCGGTGCCCTCAATTCGCCATGCGGTCGGCGGAGTTGCTTGGGCACCGCAGCCATTCATGCTGTGATGCGCCGACGCTGTGGACGGACCTCGGGGACGGGTTGGTTCACCTGCAAACCAGGCCCCTGATGGTTTAGTCGCGATGCGTGCTGTCGTCGCTGTTTTGCTTTTTGTCGCTGTTGCTCACGCCGGGCTCTGGGGCCTCCTTCGGGAGAAACAACAAGCCGCCGACTTCACCGGGATGCTGCCGAGCGTGTCTTACGCGCCGTTCGACGGCAGCGGCCATCCCGACGTCGACAATTTCCCGACCGCCGAGCGGATCCGAGCCGACCTCAAAAAGCTGGCGCCGCAGACCCGCGCCGTCCGCCTGTACTCGTCGACCGGCGGTCCCGAGATGGTCCCGCCGATCGCCAACGAGTTCGGCCTCAAGGTCAATGTCGGCGCCTGGATCGACAAGGACCCCACCCGCAACGAGCGTGAAATTCAGGCGGCGATCGAGCTCGCCAAGCACAATCCGAATGTCAGCGGCATCGTGGTCGGCAACGAGACGGTATATCGCGGCGATCAGATCCCGCTGGAAAATCTCGGGCTCAGCGAGGAAGAGCGCTACCGCCTGGTCGCGGAAGAAAACCAGCGGGTGCGCGATGCCGAAGCCCAACCGGCCGACAAGCGCGACGAGGCGGTCCGCTGGGCCACGGCGGAGAACAACGTCCGCCGGCTGACCCGGCTGATCCAGCGTGTCAAATCCCAGGTCAAGGCGCCGGTGACGTCGGGCGAGATCTGGAACATCTGGATCGAGCATCCCGAACTCGCCTCGTCGGTCGATTTCATCGCTGCGCACATCCTGCCCTACTGGGAAGGCTTCTCCGCCAAGCAGGCGGTCGACCAGGCGATGATCATCTACCAGAAGCTGCGCGACGCCTTTCCCGGCAAGCGCATCGTGATCGCCGAATTCGGCTGGCCGAGCGCCGGCTACAATCGCAAGGCGGCCGTGCCCGGACAGTTCGAGCAAGCGGTGACGCTACGCAATTTCGTGAGCCGCGCCGACGCCATCGGCATGGAATACAACATCGTCGAAGCGATCGATCAGCCGTGGAAATTCTTCGAAGGCGGTGTCGGTCCATACTGGGGCTTCCTGGACGCCTCGCGCCAACCGAAATTCGCCTGGACCGGCCCGGTGGTCGATCCCAACTACTGGAAGCTCGCCGGCATTGCGGTCCTGGTCGGCATCCTGCTGTCGCTGCCGATCCTGCAGCTCGCCGCCCCGACCGCGATGCAGACCTTCTTACTGGCGGCCGCCGCGAACGGCGCCGGCGCCTGGGCCGCGACGGTGTTCGCTTACTGGAACGGCCACTATTTCCTGTTCGGCTCGGCGTTCGCATTGACCCTCGGCATGATCCTGCTGGTGCCCTTGGTCGCTATCGCGCTGGCGCGGGTCGAGGAGATCGCGGCAGTGGCGTTCGGCCGCAAGCCGCGCCGGCTGATCACCCGCGAGATGACCGACGCGCAGGAAGCCAAGCGTGCGGCCGCGCTGGCCAGCGGCGAACCGGTCAAGGCCCCGAAGGTGTCGATCCACGTCCCGGCCTATTTCGAGCCGCCGGAGATGCTGAAGCAGACGCTGGATGCACTGGCGCGGCTCGACTATCCGAACTTCGAAGTCGTGGTGATCATCAACAACACCCCCGACGCCGCCTTCACCGATCCGATCCGGGAACACTGCCGCGAACTCGGCGAGCGCTTCAAGTTCATCAACGCCCAGAAGGTCAAGGGCTTCAAGGCCGGCGCGCTGCGGATCGCGATGGAGCGCACCGCGGTCGATGCCGAGATCATCGGCATCATCGACGCCGACTATGTGGTGACGCCGGACTGGCTGAAGGACCTCGTCCCGGCGTTCGACGATCCGCGCGTCGGCCTGGTGCAGGCGCCGCAGGAGCATCGCGACGGCGACCGCTCGCTGATGCACTACATCATGAACGGCGAATATGCCGGGTTCTTCGACATCGGCATGGTCCAGCGCAACGAATACAACGGCATCATCGTGCACGGCACGATGTGCCTGATCCGCCGCGCCGCGATGGACATGGCCGGCGGCTGGTCGAGCGACACCATCTGCGAGGACAGCGATCTCGGCCTCGAGATCATGGAGCACGGCTGGCTCACCCACTACACCAACACCCGCTACGGCTACGGCCTGCTGCCGGACACCTACGAGGCGTTCAAGAAGCAGCGGCACCGCTGGGCCTATGGCGGCTTCCAGATCATCAAGAAGCACTGGCGCCGCTTCCTGCCCGGCAACAGCCGCCTGTCCCGCGACCAGCGCCGCGAGTTCGGTCTCGGCTGGCTGAACTGGCTCGGCGCCGAAAGCCTCGGCGTGGTGGTGGCGATCCTCAATCTGATCTGGGTGCCGATCGTCGCCTTCGCCGACATCGCGATTCCGGACAAGATCCTGACCCTGCCGATCATCGCCTCCTTCATCGTGACGCTGGCGCACTTCCTGGTGCTGTACCGGCTGCGGGTGAAGATCGGCGTGCCGCAGATGCTGGGCGCGATGATCGCGGCGATGTCGGTGCAATGGACGGTGTCCCGCGCCGTCGCCCAGGGCCTGATCACCGAACACCTCGCCTTCGCCCGCACCTCCAAGGGCGGCCTGACGATGATGTCGGTCGAATTCCAGGCATTCTGGGAAGCGGTGATCGGTGTGCTGCTGCTGATCGGCGCGGCAATTCTGGTGGTATCCAACAGCAACATCCAGATCACCGAGATCTACATCTTCGCCGGCGTGCTGGTGTTGCAGAGCCTGCCGTTCCTGGCGGCGGTGGCGATCGCGATTCTGGAGAACTCGCGAATCAACCAGTTCGGCTGGTGGACCGCGACCGCGGTGCGGACCGCCGAGCTGATCGGCCTGCGCCCGGTGGCGCTGCCGACTCCGATCCCGGCTCCGCAGAAGGTCGTCGCCTCCGAGCTGCAGCGCGACGCCTGAACGGCGACTTTGGCCGCTGGCAGAAGCTGACTGGTTGCACGAGGAAGGCAGGATAAATAGCTGTGGGCTTGAGCCAATTTGTCTTGGGTGGGGGCAACTGCGGTCACCGCGGGTATTGACCCCGCCGGCCCCGCCCCCTACACAGCGCCTCACGTGAGCGCGTAGCTCAGCCGGTAGAGCACGTGACTTTTAATCATGGGGTCGAGGGTTCGAGTCCCTCCGCGCTCACCATGAGATTCATTTTCCCACCCGAAATGGGCGACAGCGCCCGGCAGCTTAGCGCTTCCGCCTTCACCGGACGAGATCCCGGCGCCTGAAGCTGCTTGCAAGCCACCCGCGCGGCGTCCGTTCGAACCGAGCGGCCGCAGAGCCGATCGCCCCTCCCAAGCCGCGCGGTTGCATCATCCCCGCAAGACAAAATGCAACCAAATCCGGACCCAACTACCGTTTTACGACCAACGGATCACGCGGCACTCACGAAAATTTGTTCCTGCTCAATGTTCGGGTCGGACAGCCGGGTCAATATGCGCGCCATCGAGGGCCGCACCGCGGCTCGGCGATGCGCAGAAAACCCATTATGAGGTCTCAAAATGGCTGACAAGACGCTGACCGGCCTGACGGTCGAGGAGTCGGAAGAGCTCCACAAGCACGTGATCGACGGCACCCGCATCTTCGGTGCGATCGCGATCGTCGCGCACTTCCTCGCCTACGTTTACACCCCCTGGCTGCACTAATTAGCTGCCTTAAGGAGCATCAATTATGAATCAAGCTCGTATCTGGACTGTTGTGAAGCCGTCCGTCGGCCTTCCGCTCCTGCTCGGCAGCGTGACCGTGATCGCGATCCTGGTGCACTTCGCCCTGATCACGAACACCACCTGGTTCCCGAAGTACTGGAACGGCAAGACCGCGTCGATCGAATCGTCGGTCAACGTCGGCTAATACGCTCTCACGAGCCGTATTTGCAGAACCGGACTCCGCAAGGGGTCCGGTTTTCGCGTTTTGGGGCGGCCCCGATGGGACCGCCCTCGCTTCTCGCCGCGCCGCAGCTCACGCGCGCGGCTTCGGTGCCGCCAGAGCGGTCGCAGTGCGCTTCATCGTCTTCGCCACCAGAAGGGCCTGCTCCTTGGTCAGCGCGAAGTCCTGCACGCCTTTCTGCGTGGTCAGCGAGAGAATCATCACGTCGGGCTGATTCTCCGGCCAGCCAGTGGCGAAGGCGGTGACGAAATCGGCCGAAGTCGAGCGCTGGGTCATCGAACGAAACTCCTTGCAAAAGCTCGCGGCTGATTGGCCGAAACCGGCCGCGCTGGCAAGCATCCGCAAGGCTAAGTCGTCCAGGCAGATTCACCGCGCCGGCACGAACGCCGTCACCTCCAGCTCGACCTTGGCGCGAGGATCGACCAGCCCGTCGATATAGAGCAGCGTCGAAGGCGGAAAATGCCGCCCCAGCGTCTCCTTCCAGGCCGCGCCGATTCCGGCCCCAGCGGCCTCATATTCGGCCCGGCTGGTGAGATACCAGGTCAGCCGCACGATGTGCTCAGGACCGGCGCCTGCGTCGGCCAGCAGCCGGATGACACGCCGCAGCGCTGCGCCGACCTGGGCCGCCAGGTCGTCCGATTCGTATTCGCCCTGATCGTTGGTCCCCGTCTGGCCCGCCAGCACCAGCCACTGACCGGGCCCACTGAAGGCAACGCCGTGTGAGAAGCCTCGCGGCCTCGCCCATCCGTCCGGTTGCAGCACCCGCATCCTCGATCCTCCCTTGGCATCCGGCTTGTTCGCCGCTTTGAACGCGATTGCGCGCACAAGCGGCGGCGGAAATCAACCGCAACGGGCGCAGGCGGACCTCTTCGGTGCGGCGGTTGCCAAGCCTGCCGTTGTCGAAGATAGAGCGCTGCAAGGAAACGCCGACGCCATCAACGAGCCAAACCGCCGCGATGACCCGTCCCCCCTCGATTCTGAAGGCCGCGCTGTGGATGGCCGGCTGGCTGGCGCTGATGGTGATCGTGGCCGTCGCCGGCCGCGAGACGCTGCGCGAACTGAGCGTGTTTCAGGTCATGGAACTGCGCTCGGTGATCGGCTTCGCGATGCTGTACCCGATGATCCACAGGACCGGCGGGCTGCCGGCGATGGCGACGGCGCGGCCATTCTCGCATCTGACCCGCAACCTCGTGCACTACGCCGCGCAGCTCGGCTGGTTCTACGCGCTGATGCTGATCCCGATCGGCCAGGTGGTCTCGATCGAGTTCACCATGCCGATCTGGATCGCGATCCTGGCCGCCACTTTCCTCGGCGAGCACATGAACGTCTGGAAGATCACCGCGGTCGCGCTCGGCCTGATCGGCGTCGTGGTCATCGTCCGCCCGGCCACGTCCTCGATCGATCCCGGGCAGTTGATCGCGCTCGGCGCCGCGGTCGGCTTCGGCATCTCGGTGACGCTGATGAAGTCGCTGACGCGCACCGAAAGCACGCTGACGATCATCTTCTGGATGCTGATCATCCAGAGCGCGGCCGGTCTGGTGCCGGCGCTGTGGACGTGGCAATGGCCATCGGCCTATGTCTGGATCTGGATCGTGATCCTGGCGTTCTGCGGCACCTTCTCGCACTATTGCATGGCGCGGGCGCTGTCGCACGCCGATGCCACCATCGTGGTGCCGATGGACTTTTTGCGAGTACCGCTGTCGGCCGCGGCAGGCTGGCTGATCTACGGCGAGCGGCTCGACGCCTACACCGTGGCCGGCGCCGCGCTGATCCTGGCTGGCAATCTGCTCAACCTGCGGGGCGCGCCGCGGCCGCCGATGCCGGCCCGGATCCACAATTCGCGCTAGTCGAGCCCCGCGGCCTTCCGCAATGCGGCGTTGATGCGGTCCTGCCATCCTGGACCGCCTTCCTGGAAATGCTCTAGCACCGCCTGGTCGATCCGCAACGACACCATCTCCTTGACGCCGGGCAGCGCCCGCCGCTTCGGCGGCACCTCAACCGGCTTAGTGGTGGCCTTCTTGAAGGCGGCCTCCGCCTCGGTACGGGCATCGTTGAGCGTGCGGGGACGGCGGGGCGGCTGAGACATGGCAGTTTTCTCGGCAGGTTGAGCAGAGTTGAGGCGTTGAAAGCGTCCCCATCGGAATGGTCCATCGCGCCAGCGGTCCACGCTGGAAGCGGCGCCTCGCGGCGCACAAGACTCACTCGGACAGGGGCGCCAGACCGGTTGATCACGCCCGCTTACCGATCGCAATAGTAATTGAATCGCTAACACGCGCACAACAATCGAGCTGATCCCGGATCTGGCCGGAGGCGGCGTGCAGTGCAGAATCGATTTTCTCAAAACGAACGCATTTGTGTTGCGACATCGTCAGAGTTCCGAGTGTATAGTTCGTGCAACTGAGGTGGTGATCACTTCGGTCGACATGTGCCCGACCGCTGCGTTCAATCGAACCATCAGGCCATTTGGAAACTCTGATCCACTTGGAAACTCTGAGCCACTCAGACGCTCCGATCGGCTCACACACTTCGGACAATCCGGTCCGCTTTGAACAATCAGGCCCAATGCTCTTGGAAGATGAGGAGGTCACGATGCCGGCGATTGCTGAAGTCCTGTCGACCAACGTTCCTCGTCCCGCGCCGCGCGGCAGCGATCTTCCCACCTGCCCGGTCTGCGCCGACTCGATGGTCGCTGCCGAGGCTTCCGCATATCTCACCGAAAGCGTGGTGAGCTATCTGTGGACCTGCGACACCTGCGGCTATGGTTTCGTCACCAAGCATTCGGTGAAACGCTTTTCCTGCAACTAACGTCTTCGTCGCTCATGCTGTCCTCCCATGCTGAAAACCAGCCATGGGCAAGCCGCACGAGCTGACAACGAAGACAAGTAGTCGGGCCCGGAACGCCGACAAGCTGCCATGGTCGCTGCAACTCTCGATCCCGGACGAGCGACAGATTCCGCTCGCCGGTAACGATCAGCAGCTTGCCGCCAGCTCGACATCGCCAGGCCCGCGAAGCCGCTTCTGCATTTCCGAACAGCCGAGGGTCCGTCGCGATCGAAGCGTCCGTCGCCTTTCGAAAGATCGGTCGTCTTCGAAGCGCGGCCGTCTTCGACGTGTCCGTAGCCTTCGTCATGCACATGGACGAATTCGCACCATCCGTCCTCGCCCACGACCCGGCGATTGAGATGTTTCATCCCGCCGTCATCGACCGACGGATTCGCGTGACGTCACTCGCTGCAACTTGGCATTCCGTTGATGTCTCATCCAGGCGAGAATATCCGGCGCCTTTCCGGAGATCACCTTGAGGTGCTGCGTCTTGTGTGGCTCCGCCTTGGCTTCGTAGAACTTCCACAATTCGCTGATGATCACGACGTGCCAGCGGGGCGCGCCGGGCGCATCGGCCCGCAGTTGCAGAATCTCGAGCGAAAACGAATAGCTCCTTCCGTTATAGCGGTGGCGCTCGCGAGAGCATTCGACTCCGTCGACCGTCCACACCGACTGGTCGCTGCCGGGGCTCGGCGCATCGATGACGAACTCGATATCGGCAATGGTTCGGGCGTTACCGATCCGCGCCATGCTTCTCTCCATCACGCACTCTCGACCTTGCCCGATCGATCATGCGGCTCACGCGTTTCTTCCTATTGCGGACCATCAGACCTCGCTCTGCTTCGCCGTCCGTCATCACCCCGCCCGGCTCCGCGCACGCCGTTCATGGGCGCCGTACCCCTCCCCGGCACGGACATGCGTATCCCTGCGACGACTGAGTAGGTCTCCAGGATGGTCACACGTCCCGACTAGTTCTGCCTCATCCGGATCGCTGTTTCGGCAAGTGCCGTCAAAGCTCAAAGCGCGAGCAGCAGCATGACCGTCCGCTTCGACGCCAAAGGCAAACGCCAGCCCAGCGGCCGCTGTGACGGCCGTCAGCACCGATAGCGCAACAGTTCTGCTCGCGAGCATTCCCCGGAGGGGTTGCAGCAAGACAATCACAGACTTCATGCGGGACCCTTCCAGGTCTCCGGCTGACGGCTCGGGATTTCGATCGGGGAGAGTCTTCGACACAATCCTACCGACGCGAAAGCGCCCGGTAGGAGTCATCAGCCTCACGGCGGTTGTCGGGGGACTCCATCCCCATCGGTGAAATTCATACAAAGCTGCGATGCCGTCGTCAATCTGCTCGCGGCTCCGCTACAACGCTATGGGTTACGTCTTTCTACGGTAGCGAGATCCATGACCGGCCTGTTAGGAATTGAAGACAGTGACGGCGCATGCCTGCAGATCACGAACGTTTGCAAATTCTGACGCTGCACAAGTCATCGGCCGATCGCTACACCGTTCTCTGGCAGATCATCTCGTTCTTGCTCGTTGGAGCGGTTGCTGTGGTGCCTTCCTATATCGACGTCCCACCGCACGAGCGGAATGGCACTCTCGGTCTATCGCCCATGATGTCGATTGTTGCCGCGGCCCGGCAGTCGACGGACTTGGGAATTACACGCATGCACATGCTCCTCGAAGGATTCTATCTGTATCATGCTGACGGCAGGCTTTGGGTCAGCCGGCAATCGTGGTGATCGCGACACGAACTGTCGTAATGAGCAGTGAAAGACATGGATATCGTCTACGGAATGATCTGGGTCGCCTTCGGCAGCATGTTCGGCGGGATTGCTCGGTTCGGGATTTCGGGGCTGGTCGCACGTAGCATTGGCGAGACCTTTCCTTGGGGTACCCTGACAGTCAATACCAGTGGGGCTCTGGCAATCGGCGTATTCGGCGGCCTCGCCAGCAGCGGCCAAGGCGTGTTCTCCGAGCACACCTCCTGGCTGCTCGTCGTGACCGGTTTCCTCGGCTGCTACACTACCGTGTCCTCCTTCAGCTTGCAGACCTTGAGCCTGGCGCGCGACGGCGACCTCCGGCGGGCGGCAGGCAACGTCCTGATGTCGCTGATCCTCTGCCCTGGCCTGGCGGCCACGGGATTTATCCTCACAACTCGGATCGTCCAGTGAAAGCTGCAGCATTGCCCGCAACACCTCGGCACCGACATGCTGCGTAAGCTTCCCGCATGGGCTAGCCGCGCATTGGACGGCCTCGCCGTCTACGGCTTGGTCGGTCTCGGGAGCGTGCTCGGCGGAGTCGCGAGGTACCTGGTCGGTGTCGCGCAGATCGCCCTGCTCGGCCCGGCCTTCCCGTGGACCACATTGATCGTCAACGTCACCGGTTCTTTTCTGATCGGCTTCTATGCCACGGTCACAGGGCCCGACGGCCGGATCTTCGCGGGGAGCCGCCAGCGTCAGTTTGTGATGGCCGGCATCTGCGGAGGCTACACGACCTTTTCGATGTTCAGCTTCGAAACCTTCGCGCTGATCCGGAACGGCGACCTGCTCGTCGCGGGGCTCAATTTCGGTCTCTCGCCCGTCGCCTGGCTGATCGCCGTTTGGGGCGGCTACGCGTTCGCGACCCGACTCAATCGGGTGCGAACCTCCATCGTCACCGGAGACGAGCCCGAGAACTTGCAGATACCACGGCAGGCCACGCTGCTCCGGATCTTCGTCGACGAGTCCGACAAGCACGGCGACGCGCCACTCTACGAGGCCATCGTGTTGCGCGCGCGAAAGATGCAGCTCGCCGGAGCGACCGTCTTCCGCGGGCCGACCGGCTATGGAGAGTCGAGCCAGATGCACCGGGCCGACGCCCTTCGCGTTCGCAGCGAACTGCCGCTGATCATCGAGATCATCGACAGTGAAGACGCGGTCGCGCGTTTCCTTCCTGTGCTCGACGAGATGATGCCCGGCGGCATGGCGACGATGGAACGTGTCGAAGTCATCCAGTACGGACAACCCGGCGGCACTGGAGCGACTTGAAATGGCCGCGCCGTACCACGTACCGGTAACGAAGTCGGGACTATGCTGCGCGGTCGGTCGGGTTGAATGTCCCGATCGATCGTCCCGCCGGCGGCCGATCCCGCCTCGAAGTGATCGTCGCAGCGATCAGATGGCAAAGATGATCACACGACCGCGGAGAGCTTCGACGAGTTTCGCGACGCCCCGAACGAACCAAGGACAGACCGATGCAACTGCCTCGTGACGCCGTACTCCTCCGGATCTTCATCGGTGAAGACGATCGCTTTGACAATCGGCCGCTCCATGAGGCGATTGTTCTGAAGGCTCGCGAAATGCATCTGGGGGGCGCCACCGTCTTGCGCGGGGCGATCGGCTTCGGGCATTCCAGCCGTCTGCACACCAGCAAAATCCTCCGGCTTTCGGAAGATCTGCCGATCATCATCGAGATCGTCGATGCGCCGGAAACGATCGAGGCGTTTCTGCCGGTACTGGGCAGCATGATGGGTGGCGGTCTGATTACGAAGCAGAACGTTCAGATTCTGCAGTATGGGCCCGGACCGATTGCGAAGTAGCGCGAGCGATCCCAATCCCGCATCTCGACAGCCAGCGGGCGGAGCATCGGCGCGTCAGCGAATTGCCGGGTCACGGCCGAACGGCGTCGGCAGCCGAAGCGGCGGATCAGCGCGGCGGCAGATCGCCGCGATCCCACGCCTCGCGCGTGCGGAGCCTGAACTCTTCGAACCGGCCGGCGGCGATCGCGCCGCGGATGTCGCGCATCAGCCGCTGATAGTACGCGGTATTGATCTCCGACAGCAGCATCGCGCCGAGCGTCTCGCTCGACTTCACCAGATGGTGCAGATAGGCCCGCGAGTAGTTGCGGGTCGACGGCCAGTCGCTCTCTTCGTCGAGCGGCCGCGGATCGTCGGCGTGCTTGGCGTTGCGCAGGTTGATCGGGCCGTATTGCGTGAACGCGAGACCATGGCGACCGTTGCGGGTCGGCATCACGCAGTCGAACATGTCGATGCCGCGCGCCACCGCTTCCAGTATGTCCTCGGGCGTTCCGACGCCCATCAGATAGCGCGGCCGGTCCTCGGGCAGGATCGGCGCCACCTCCTCGATCATCGCCAGCATCACCTCCTGCGGCTCGCCGACCGCGAGGCCGCCGATCGCATAGCCGTGGAAGCCGATATCAATCAGCCCGCGCGCCGAAGCGTGGCGCAGCTCGGGCACGTCGCCGCCCTGCACGATGCCGAACAGCATGTAGCCGGCCGGCGCGGTTTCGAACGCGCGCTTGCAGCGCTCCGCCCAGCGCAGCGACAATTGCATCGCCCGCTCGATATCGGCGCGATCGGCCGGCAGCCGCACGCATTCGTCGAGCTGCATCGCGATGTCGGAGCCGAGCAGACGCTGCACCTCGATGGCGCGTTCCGGCGACAATTCGAGCGCCGCGCCGTCGATATGCGAGCGGAACGTCACCGCCTGTTCGTTGACTTTGCGAAGCTGCGCCAGCGACATCACCTGGAAGCCGCCGGAATCGGTCAGCATCGGGCCGTTCCAGGTGGTGAAGCGCTGCAGGCCGCCGAGCGCGGCGATGCGCTCGGCGCCGGGCCGCAGCATCAGGTGATAGGTGTTGCCGAGCACGATGTCGGCGCCGGCGTCGCGCACCTCGCGCCAATGCAGCCCCTTCATCGCGCCCGCGGTGCCGACCGGCATGAAGGCCGGGGTGCGAACGACGCCATGCGGGGTGGTGAGTCGGCCGGTGCGCGCGGCGCCGTCGGTCCCGAGCAGTTCGAAGTGATTGGATACGGTCATGGGGTGATGTCGTTCCGGAACAGCAGGCTGGCGTCGCCGTAGGAGTAGAACCGGTAGCCGGTTCGAATGGCGTGGGCGTAGGCCGCCTGCATGGTGTCGAGACCGCAGAACGCCGACACCAGCATGAACAGCGTCGATCGCGGCAGGTGGAAATTGGTCATCAGCACGTCGACCGCGCGGAAGCGATAGCCCGGCGTGATGAAGATCGAAGTCTCTTCGGCGAACGGCGCGATCTGGCCGTCATCGCGCGCCGCACTTTCCAACAAGCGCAGCGAGGTGGTGCCGACCGCGACGATGCGGCCGCCCGCCGCCCGCGCCGCGTTCAGCGCCTCCGCGGTCGCGCGGCTGATCGTGCCCCATTCGGCGTGCATCTTGTGCTCAGCGGTGTCGTCGGCCTTCACCGGCAGGAACGTCCCCGCCCCGACATGCAGCGTGATCCGGTGCAGCCCGACGCCGCGCGCAGCCAGCGCGGCTTCAAGGTCAGCGGTGAAATGCAGCCCGGCGGTCGGCGCGGCGACGGCGCCTTCATTGGCGGCGAACATGGTCTGATAGTCAGTGACATCCTGCACGTCGGGCGGGCGCTTGGAGGCGATATAGGGCGGCAATGGCGTGGCGCCGATCTCCGCGATCGCCTGGTCGAGCACCGGGCCGTGGAACGAGAACGCCAGCGTCACTTCGCCGGCTTCGCCCTTGGCTTCGACCGTCGCGTCGAGATGGCCGAGCAGGCAGACTCGGCCGTCATGACCGAAGCGCACCACGTCGCCCGGCAGCAGTTTCTTCGCCGGCTTGACCAGCGCCTGCCAGCGGGCGCCATCGAGCCGCTTGATCAGCGTCGCGTCGATCTTCGGCTCGGGGCCCCGGCCGATCCGGTGGCCGGTCAATTGAGCCGCGATCACTCTTGTATCGTTGACCACGAGCTGATCGCCGGGCGCCAGCAGCGACGGCAGATCGCGCACGATCCGATCCTCGAGCGGCGCGCCGGGGCGCACGACCAGCATCCGCGCGGCATCGCGCGGGCTCACCGGCCGCAGCGCGATGTTCTCGGCAGGCAGATCGAAGTCGAACAGATCGGTGCGCATCAGGTTTCTGCACGGAGCGCTCCCTCTCCCCGCCTGCGGGGAGAGGGCTGGGGTGAGGGGCAGCCGCGAGGTCGAGACTCGGTGAGACGCCCCCCCCCCC
>NZ_QPFS01000119.1:0-14886 GCF_010906995.1 Rhodopseudomonas sp. WA056
TTTTCGGGGTCGCGCGGCACGCCCTTTCGCGCCGCGCCGGCTCCGGCGACGATTCCCATGGTTTCGGCGGCCTGCTCGCCGCCCATCACAGCGGTCTTGGCGTTGGGCCAGGAGAAGCAGAACCGCGGATGGAAGCCGCGGCCACACATGCCGTAATTGCCGGCTCCGAACGAGGCGCCGCAATAGATCGTGATCTGCGGCACGGTAGCCGAGGTCACCGCCTGGATCATCTTGGAGCCGTGCTTGATCATGCCGGCTTCCTCATAGGCGCGGCCGACGATGTAGCCGGTGGTGTTGTTGAGATACAGGATCGGGGTGCGCGATTGGCAGCAGGCCTGGATGAAGTGCGTCGCCTTGTTGGCGCCGGCCGGATCGAGCGGACCGTTATTGGTGATGATGCCGATCGCCATGCCGGCAATCCGCGCCTGGCCGACCACCGTGGCGGGGCCGTAGTTCGGCGACATCTCTGTGAAGTCGGAGTCGTCGACGATCCGCGCGATCACCTGGCGCATGTCGACCGGACGCTTGTGATCCATCGGCATGATGCCGAGCAGTTCTTCCGGATCGTACAGCGGCGGGTGATAGGTCGCGGGATCCGGCCCAGGACCAGAGCGGTCCCATGGCAGCCCGGTCATGATGTCGCGCGCGATCCGCAGCGCGTCGCGGTCGTCTTCGGCGAGGTAATCGCCGAGACCGGAGATCGAGGTGTGCATCTCGGCCCCGCCGAGCTCTTCCTCGGTGGCGATCTCGCCGGTCGCGGCCTTCAGCAGCGGCGGCCCGGCGAGGAACGCCCGGGTCCGGCCGCGCACCATCACGATGTAGTCGGACAGGCCGGTCTGATACGCGCCGCCCGCGGTCGACGAGCCGTGCGTCACCGTCACCACCGGCAGCCCAGCGGCGGACATCCGCGCCAGGTTGCGGAAAATATTGCCGCCGCGGACGAAGTCCTCGACCCGGTAGCGCAAGAGATTGGCGCCGGCACTCTCGACCAGTTGCACGAACGGCAGCTTGTTCTCCAGCGCCAGTTCCTGAATCCGCAGCGTCTTGTCGAGACCGAACGGCTGCAGCGCACCGGCATCGATCCCGGAATCGTTGGCGCTGATCATGCAGCGGATGCCGGCCACATAGCCGATGCCACCGATCACGCCGCCGCCGGGCACGCTCTTGTCGGCATTGGCCGTGTCGAACATGTAGCCGGCGAGCGTCGACAGTTCGAGGAACGGCGTGCCCGGATCGAGCACCAACGCGACGCGCTCGCGCGGCAGCAATTGCCCGCGCTTGTGGAAGCGCTCGGCGGAGGCCGACGACAGCGTCCGCGCCCGCGCCTCCAGCATCCGCATCCGCTCGATCAGCGCCAGCATGCCGTCGCGATTGGCCCTGAAGCCCTCACTCCCCGGCGCCACGGTGGATTCGATGATTGCCATTCACGTTGTCCTTGCCATCCAGAGCGCCCATCAACGGCTGCGTTCTGGAACCTCTTCGCTTCGTTGATCATTCCGGGGTGCGACCGCAGGTCGCGAACCCGGAATCTCGAAGTGCCCTTTACGTCGGGATTCCGGGTTCACGCCGCTTTGCGGCGTGCCCCGGAATGACGACAACGAGCACTCATCCGGTCTGCCCGAGCATGAAGTGATCGGTGAACGCGTTGCGCAGCTCGACCTTGCGCAGCTTACCGGTCGCGGTCATCGGCATCTCGTCGACGATGCGCAGCAGCTTCGGCACCTGGAAGCCGCCGAGATGCTTCTTGCAGTGTTCGATGATCTCGGCCTCGGTCGCCTGCGCACCGGGCTTGAGCTTGACGAAAGCCGATACCGCCTCGCCCCATTGCGGGTGCGGCAGGCCGACCACCGCGGCGTTCATCACCGCCGGATGCGCCAGCAGCGTCTCCTCGATCTTGACCGAGGCGACGTTCTCGCCGCCGGACTTGATCATGTCCTTCTTGCGGTCGAGGAACAGCACCTCGCCGTGCTCGTCGATCAGCGCCAGGTCACCGGTGTGGTGCCAGCCGAATTTTCGCGCGGCCTCGGTTGCCTCCGGATCCTTGTAATAACCGAGCATCACGTTAGGGCCGCGATGCACGATCTCACCGATCTGGCCGACGCCGAGCAGGTTCCCGGAATCGTCCATGATCGCGGTCTCGTTGACCAGCGTCGACTCGCCCCAGTAGTTGCCGAAGCGTTCGAGCTGGCGGTCCGGCTGCGACATCGTCGTCGCCGGATACATCTCGGTCTGCCCCGACGGCTGCACGAAGGTCGGACACAGCTCGGCGATCGCACGCTCCAGCAGCGGCCGCGGCATCGGCGCCATGGTGTAGATGCAGCAGCGCAGGCTGGAGAGATCGAATTCCTTGCGCCGCGGATGATCGAGGATCACCTGATACATCAGCGGCAGGCCGATGAAGACGGAGAGCTTGTCGCGCTGGATCGCCTCCATGCAGGCGACCGGATCGAAGCCGCGCATCAGCGCCATCTTGCCGCCGACGATCAGATAGGACAGCAGCACGACGTGGGCGGCGCAGTGAAACAGCGGAAACTGCCCGGTGATGCCGTCGTTGCGCGACAGGTGCATCTCGATGGCGTTGCTCATCGCCGCCATCGTCACGGCGAGGTGGCCGTGCATCGCTCCCTTCGGCCGCGAGGTGGTGCCAGAGGTGTAGATGATCATCGCCAGATCGCGGTCGTCGAACGCCACCTCGGGCTCGATCTCGGACTGGCCGTCGAGAAGCTGATCGAAGGTCGGCAGCCCGGTGTCGGCGGCCTTGCCGGCCAGATTGACAGCGATCAGTTCAATGCCGCGGGCCTCCAGCGCCGCGCGGCGTTCCGGCTGGCCGAACAGATTGTCGTCGATCACCGCGACCTTCACCTCGGCGTGGTCGAGGATGTAGCTCATGTCGTCCGGGCCGAGCATGGTGTTGATCGGTACCCAGACCAGGCCCGCCCGGTGAATGCCGAACAGCGTTTTGACGAACTCGACCGAGTTGTTGCAGATCGTCGAGATCTTCGCGCCCGGCTTCAGCCCGCGCGCCACCAGCGCGTTGGCGAAGCGGTTGGCGTCGCGTTCAAGTTCGTCGTAGCTGACCTGACGGGCGCCGTCGGTCAGCGCGATCCGGTTCGGAAACCGCTTCGCCGATTTGCGCAAGATGTCGCCGATCGCCACGCGGCCGATCCGCCCCGGTCCCGGCACACCGCCGGTCGCTTCAAGACTGGTCATGGTTTACTCCCTCGAGGTGAGGCAGCTCTTCCGGCTGCTTGATGTGCGATGCTTATCGGTTGTCATTCCGGGGCGCCGCGCAGCGGCGAACCCGGAATCTCGACGGTGGCAGAACATCTCGGGATTCCGGGCTCGCGCTTACGCGCGCCCCGGAATGACTCGTGATTAGTGCAGCACACCAAAGATCTTGCGCGCCTCTTCGGGCGAAGCGATCTCACGCCCGGCCCGCCGTGCGCAGCCGGCGATCTCTTCGATCAACTGGCCGTTCGAAGTCACCTTCTCGCCGCTCGCCAGATAGAACGTGTCTTCGAGACCAGTGCGCAGATGGCCACCGAGGTCGGCGCAGGCCTGGTGCAGCGGCCAGATCTCGGCGCGGCCGATCGCGGTGACCTGCCAATGCGCTTCGGGGCGCTTGAGCTTCAAGAGGATCGGCAGCAATTCGGGATCGGCCGGCATGCCCGAGGCGACCCCCATCACGAAGTTGTATTCGAGCGGGCCGGCATACATCCCGGTCTGCACATACATCCCGACGCAGCGCACGATTCCGACGTCGAAGCACTCGAATTCCGGAATGGTGCCGGCATCCTTCATCGCGTCGAGGAAGTCCTGAATCTTCTCGACCGAGTTGTCGAACATCATCGGCGGCCAGGCCCAGCTATTGTCGGCTTTCACTTTCAGATAGTTCAGCGAGCCGGCGTTGCAGGCGGCGATCTCCGGCCTGGTCTCGCGGATGCAGGCGAGCGGGCCCTGGTAGTTGGGGCCCGAAGTGCCGGAGGTGTGGTTGATGATGATGCCCGGGCAGGCCTCGCGGATCGCCTGTTGGATCTCGCGCGACACGCTGACATCCCAGCTCGGCAGATGCCCCTTGTCGGGGCGCTGATCGCGCAGGTGGATGTGAACGATGGCGGCGCCGGCATCGTAGGCCGCCTTGGCCTCTCGTGCCATCTGTTCAGGGGTCACCGGCACATGGTGCTGCTTCGGATCGGTCAGCACGCCGTTCAGCGAGCAGGTGATCACCGCCTTGTCGCTCATTCGCTTCCAGCCCTTTCAGGTTGCTGCTACGCCGCAAATGTTTGCGGCGCGAACCATGTTGGCTGGAATGATGCTGAGCAGGCGTCGGCGTATCTTGCGCCGACGCGCTGAGTGCGGTGGTTAGGTGCGACCGTGCCGCAATTCGCCGGCGCGCAGAGCGTGCGGATCGCTGCGCCAGATCGCCAGATCGCGCGAGCCGGAGAAGATCGCGCGCGGCTGGAGGCCGTAGAACCGCCGGATAGAGTGACTGAAATGCGTCGAGTCCGGATAGCCGATGTCCTGCGCCAGATGCGCGAGGTTGATATCGGAATTGACGAAGTGCAGCAGGTGCCGCGCCCGTTTCCAGGCGCGGAAGGCGCGAAACGACACGCCGGTCTCGTCCTTGAACAGATGCAGGAAGCGCGACTGCGACAGGTTGGCGGTGCCGGCACAATCCTCGGCCGTCACCGTGTCGGTCCCGACGTCATTGAGGCGAGCGATCGCGCGGGCGACGCGGCGGTCGATCGCGCGCGCCGGCAGCGGCTCGCCGAACACCAGGTTGTCGAATTCGGTGGTGGTGAAGCCGTCACGGCGGCCGGTCGCCACCAGTGCCTGATAGGCCTGCCGGATCCGGCTCGCCAGTGCCAACGCGCCGGCCCCGCCGATCCGAGCGCCCAGCGCAGCCATCGGCGCCGGCAGCACGGTTTCCGGCTCGATGATCAGGCTGATGATGCAGCGCGAATCCGATTCGACATTGTGCGGCAGATAAGGCGGCACGAAAGCGACTGCGCCGACCTGCTCGGGCCGGTCCTCGATCGTCACCCGCAAGGTGCCCTGCATCGAGACGTAGATCGCATAGCCGCCGCTGGTACGGCGGCGCGGGCGGCCGAGCAGGCCGGCATAAAACACGCGTTCGGGGCTGATCAGCATCAAATGTCCGGAAACCGGACAATCGTCGTTCGTCATCGGTCCTCCCGGGGCGGGTTGTCGCCCGTTCCCGCATCGTTCTGCGGCGCCCTCTTCGCGGAGCACCGCCGACAATACAGCAACCTCGGGCGTTGTCACCGGGCGAGATGACGCGGAAATTCCGTCCCGGGCGGGAAACCGCGCCGGGGGCCGGATCAGGGAGGATTCAGGCGCGCTTCGGCACCTGCTGGGCCTCGCCGGCGCGGGTTTCCGCCTCCAGCGCCCGCTGGTAGCCGTCACGCTGCTGCAGGCGGGCCCAATAGGCCGCGACGTTCGGGCCGAACTCCTTGGCGAGGCCGAGATTGCCGGCGAGCCTCAGCGCGTAGCCGATCACCACGTCGGCGGCGGTGAACCGGCCGGCGCAGAGGTATTCGCTCTGCCCGGCCGCCGCCTCGACGGCGCGCAGCCGGCCGAGGAACCACTTGGCGTAGTCCTCGACCACCTGCGGCTGGCGCCGCTCCGCCGGCTCCAGCGTGCCGTAGCGCAGCACCAGAGTCTGCGGGAAGGTCAGCGTCGCATCGGAGAAGAACATCCAGTTGAGATAAGTCCCGTAGGCCGGATCATCGACCCCGACCACCAGAGGCGTCGGCCCGTGGCGCGTGCCGAGATACTGACAGATGCCGGAGGACTCGGTCATCTTCGTCTCGCCGTCGATCATGAACGGGATGGTGCCGAGCGGATTGATCGCCAGATACTCCTTGGCGAACACCCGCGGCGGAAACGGCAGCATCTTCAGCTCGTAGTCGAGCCCCATCTCCTCCAGCATCCACAGTGGCCGGAACGACCGGGCGCCGTGGCAGTGATACAGCGTGATCATGTAGCGACCGTCGCCTCCCTTTGTCTTCGCTTTTTACCAATCACTGACCTCATGGTGAGGAGCGCGCCCTGGCGCGCGTCTCGAACCATGAGCCACACGTCGCTCACCCTTCGAGACGCCCGGCGGAGCCAGGCTCCTCAGGGTGAGGTCTTCATACGACTTACGCCTTCCCCGGCAGCGTGCCGTTCATCTTGCACAGGATGCCGAGCATCACCTCGTCGGCGCCACCGCCGATCGCGGTCAGGCGGCTGTCGCGATAGGAGCGGCTCACCAACGTCTCGTTCATGAAACCCATGCCGCCCCAGAATTGCAGGCAGGCGTCGGGAATCTCGCGGCCCAGACGGCCGGCCTTCAGCTTGGCCATCGTGGCGAGCTGGGTGACGTCTTCGCCGGCGACCAGCGCTTCGGCGGCGCGATACACCAGCGAGCGCAGCAGCTCGACCTCGGTCTGCAGCTCGGCGAGACGGAAGTGGATCACCTGGTTGTCAAGCAACGGCTTGCCGAACGCCTTGCGGCCGCGGGTGTACTCGATGGTGTTCTGGATCGTCTTCTCGTGCGCCTTGAGGCAGGCCGCCGCGCCCCACAGCCGCTCCTCCTGGAACTGCACCATCTGGTAGGTAAAGCCCTTGCCCTCCTCGCCGATCCGGTTGCGCTTCGGCACCCGCACCTCGTCGAAATAGATCTGCGCGGTGTCGGACGAGCGCATCCCGAGCTTGTCGAGCTTGCGCGCGATCGTCACGCCCTTGGTCTTCATCGGCACGCAGATCAGCGACTTGTTGCGATGCACCGGGCCCTCGCCGGTGTTGCAGAGCAGACAGATCCAGTCCGCCTGGGTGCCGTTGGTGATCCACATCTTGCCGCCGGAGATCACGTAGTCGTCGCCGTCCGATTTCGCCGTGGTCTTGATTCCTGCGACGTCCGAGCCGGCGCCGGGCTCCGACACGCCGATGCAGGCGACGTAGTCGCCGGCGATCGACGGCGCCAGAAACTCCTTGCGCAGCTCGTCGGAGCCGAACCGCGAAAGCGCCGGCGTCGCCATATCGGTCTGCACCCCGATCGCCATCGGCACACCGCCGCAATTGATCGCGCCGAGTTCCTCCGCCATCATCAGCGCATAGGAGTAATCGAGCCCCTGCCCGCCATATTCGACCGGCTTGTTCAGCCCGAGGAAGCCGAGATCGCCGAGCTTCTTGAACAGCTCGTGCGCCGGGAAGATGCCGGCGTTCTCCCACTCGTCGACGTGAGGATTGATGTCGCTCTGAATGAACTTCTGCAGAATGCGGCGCGGTTCGTCGTGGTCTTGGTTGAACAGCATTGTCTCTTCCCTGGTCATTCTTATCGGTCGTCATTCCGGGGCGCGCGCAGCGCGAGCCCGGAATCCATAATCACCGACAGGGGTTATGGATTCCGGACTTGCTCCCTTCGGTCGCAATCCGGAATGACGATCGTTGGTAAGTCACGCTCACAATCCCATCTGCCGGCTGGCGAGGTCCTTCATGATTTCCTCCGTGCCGCCGCCGATGGCGTTGACCTTGACGTCGCGATAGATCCGCTCGACCTTGACGCCGCGCATGTAGCCGGCGCCGCCGAAGATCTGCACCGCCTCGGAGGCGCAGAACGCCATCGTCTGGGTCGCCTGATTCTTCAGCATGCAGATTTCGGCGATCGGACTTTCGCCCTGATCGACCCGCCAGGCCAGCAGTTCCAGCATCGCCTGCGAGGCGGCGATCTTCTGCGCCATGTCGACCAGCTTGTGGCGGATCACCTGATGCTTCACCAGCGGCTTGCCGAAGGTGACGCGCTGCTTGGCGTAAGCGGTCGCCTCGTCGAGGCAGACCTTCGAGGCGGCGATGCAGCCGGCCGCCATCGTCAGCCGCTCGCTGTTGAAGTTCATCATGATGATCATGAAGCCGGCGCCCTCGGTGCCGAGCAGATTGCCGGCGGGCACGCGGCAGTTGTCGAAATGCAGCGTCGCGGTGTCGGACGCCCACCACCCCATCTTTTTCAGCGGGGTGCGCGTCAGCCCCGGCGTGTCGCCGGGAATCAGCAGCAGGCTGACTCCGCCCGGGCCCTCGCCGCCGGTGCGCACCGCGGTGGTGATGTAGTCGGCGCGCATCCCGGAGGTGATGAAGGTCTTCTCACCGTTGACGACGTAGTGGTCGCCGTCGCGTACCGCGCGGGTGCGCAAATTCGCGACGTCGGAGCCGCCCGACGGCTCGGTGATCGCCAGCGCCGAGATCTTCTTGCCCGCCAGAATTTCCGGCAGCACCCGGGCCTTCAACTCGGCCGAGCCGGCGCGCGCGATCGGCGGCGCGCCGATCGAGTGGCTGTTCAGGCTGGCGCTGACGCCGCCGGCCGCCGCCCGCGCCAGTTCCTGGGTGGCGACGATCCACATGAACTGATCGCACGGCGTGCCGCCGTATTCTTCCGGAAAGCCGAGGCCGAGCAGCCCGATCGCGGCGGCCTTTTCGTACAGCTCGCGCGGGAAGCCGCCGGCCTCGTCCCATTCGGTGGCGAACGGCTCGATTTCATTCTGGACGAAACGCCGGACGACGTCGCGGAACGCGACGTGGTCGGCGGTGTAGAACAGTGAGCTGGTCAATCCTAAGCACCCGCGGTCGGCTTCACGCGACGTCGAGGATGCCGGGAAAGCACGGAACCGCCTTGCGTCGAGGCGCTGGCCGCTACGCCGCGGCCGCGCCGAGCGTCACGGATGCTTCTGCTGCGCGATGTAGGCCGCCAGATCCTTGGTATCGTTGCGGCTCAGCGCCATGTTGGCCATCTTGGGATGCGGCTCGAGCAGGAAGAACGCCAGCCTCTCCTCGTTGAAGCTCGGCTGCGACGCGATCGCCGCGAACGACGGCGCCATGTCGCTGCCCTTGCGCTGCTGGTCGGAGACGACGTGACAACCGGTGCACCAGCGCTTGGCCAAGATCTCGCCGTTGCCGACATCCGACGCCCGTGCGGACGACACGCCGGCGATCAGCAGCAACGACAGGCCGAGAGTCAAAACGCGCATCGACGGTCCCTCGTCTTCTGCGAGGCGGCCGAGACCGCCGGGCAAATCACAGCAAGTTCCGCTGTTTACTTCAACCTGCGGCGAGGCGATAGATGGTCGAAGGGCGGGGATCGCGCGCAACCGCCGCCCTACCCCGCGCAGCCGGCCGCCGTTTTCTTCGGTCCCAAAAGGTGCATTATTGATCAATACAGGCCTCGCTTTGGACCTCCCGGCTCATGCTGACCGCGCAACGTGACTCGCTTCGGCTGCTCCGCGCGATCCTGATCGCCTCCGTGGTGTTGCCGGTCGCGCTGTTCAGCTATGCCGCGTGGCTGTCGTATCGTACCAACGAGGCCAATGCCGACCGCCAGATCGACAAGACACGCGACATTATCACCGAGCACGCGCTGAAGATCTTCGAGTCGGTGCAGCGCTCGATGGCGGAGACCGCGGAGATCGTCCGCGGCATGTCGGACGAGGATATCCGCGCCGCCGAACCCACGCTGCACGAGCGCCTCAAGCGGCTGGCCGGCGGCTCCGAACAAATCAAGTCGATGTGGATCTTCGACAGCACCGGCCGTCCGCTGGTCAATACCATGCAGTTCCCGTCGCCGCGGCCGGATCTGTCCGATCGCGATTACTTCCGCGCCCATCGCGACCAGGACATCGGCCTTTACGTCGGCCGGGTGCTGCAGCCGCGACCGCCGTTCGACGGCGCACCGTTTTTCAGCGTCAGCCGGCGCCGCAACACGCCGGACGGCCGCTTCGCCGGCGTGATCCAGACCTCGGTGCTGCCGGATTATTTCGAGGGATTTTACGCCAAAGTCGGTCGTGATGACGGCAGGGTGGCGTCGCTGGTCCGCGAGGACGGCGCGATCCTCGCCCGGATGCCCGAGATCGACGGCAGCGACGTGGCGGTGAAACCGGAAGGCATCGTCGGTCAGGCGATACGCGAGGGTCGCAACGAGGGGCGAATGACCACAGTGTCGTCGCTCGACGGCATCGAGCGCCGCGTCGCGTTCCGCAAGCTGCCCGACCTGCCGGTCTATGTGTTCGCCGGACTCGAGACCAGCGCGATCCGGTCGATGTGGCTGGCGCAGATCGGCGCCTATCTGCTGGTCGGCCTGCCGGCGACCGCCGCGCTGATCGCGATCGTGCTGCTGGCGATGCGGCGGACGCAGAAGCTGTACGAAGAGGCCGACCGCCGTCTCGTCGCGGAGAACGCCCTGAAGCAGGCGCAGCGGCTGGAATCGCTCGGCCGCCTCACCGGCGGGGTCGCGCACGACTTCAACAACCTGCTGATGGTGGTCGGCGGTTCGGTGCAGAAGCTGCGGCGCCGGCACAGCGACCTGCAGGACATCCGCAGCTTCGACATGATCGATTCCGCAGTCGCCAAGGGCACCGCCCTGACCCGGCAATTGCTGTCGTTCTCACGCCGGCACAATGTCGCGGCGCAAGCGGTCGATCTCGGCGATGCGGTGAACAAATTCGCCGACGTGCTGCGGCAGTCGGTACGCAGCGACATCGGCATCGTGATCGAGCCGCCCGACCAGCCGGTGGTGGTGACGATCGATCCCAACGAATTCGAGATCGCGCTGCTCAATCTCGCCCTCAACGCGCGCGACGCGATGCCCGATGGCGGCCGCATCACCATCTCGATCCACACCGAGACGCTGAAGAATTTCGGCCCGCGCCGGCTCAGCGGCAGCTACGCCATCCTGTCGTTCGCCGACACCGGCGTCGGCATCCCGGACGACATTCGCGAGCGGATCTTCGAGCCGTTCTTCACCACCAAGCCGGTCGATCGCGGCACCGGTCTCGGCCTCAGCCAGATTTACGGCTTCGTGCAGCAATCCAGCGGCGCCATCACGGTCGAGAGCGAACTCGGCCGCGGCACAAGGTTCGATCTGTTTCTGCCGCTGTCGTCGGAAACGCCGGCCCGCGAGGATTCGAAAACTCATGTGCCCGTCTTCAACGGCGAGGCGCCAAAGACTCTTCTGCTGGTCGAAGATCATCCGGACGTCGCCGCGGTCGCCGCCGATTATGCGACGCAATGCGGCTTCTCGGTCGTCCCGGCGAACTGTGCCGAAGCCGCGGTCGAGGTGCTCAACCGGCGGCAGGACATCGATCTGGTTTTCAGCGACATCGTCATGCCGGGCATGAGCGGGCTGGAACTGGCGCGGCTGATCCGAGAGCATCATCCGGAAACCCCGGTGGTGCTGGCGTCCGGCTACAGCGACCGCTCGGCGTCGGCGCTCAGCGAAGGCTTTTTGCTACTGCAAAAGCCCTACACGCTGGAAAACATGCGCGCCGCGCTGGCGCAGGCTCAGCAACAGCCTGCGACGCGACCGAAATCCTGAGCGTGCGGGCGCTGGAGCGGAGAGCCCCCGCTCCAGCGGTCGCCAGAGTTACCAGCGGCGATGGTGATGCCAGTGCCGATGATGGATCGCTCGCGGACGCAGGCCGGGCCCGTATCCGGCGCGGATCACCGGCGCTCCGTAATAGCCATAGGCGCGATACGGCCGGTAATACGAACGGGGGGCGTAGTAAACTGGACGCGGCCGATAGTAATAGCGCGGCCCGCCGTAATAGCCGGGTCCTCCGTAATAACCGGGACCGCCGTAATAGCCGACATAACGCGGGCCATAGCCGTAGCCACCGTAGTACGGACCGCCGCCGTAATAGCCGTAGCCCGGACCATAGGCATAGGCCGACGAGGCGACACCGGCGATCAGCGCACCGGCGGCGAGACCGCCGATGAGAGGCCCGATGCCGTTACGGGCTTCGGCCGGAGCCGGCGCCGCAACGGTGGCGACCGCAAGGGTCGCGACGGTCCCGAGTACCAGAGCAGTTTTCGTCATGGAGCACATCCTGTGAGCCGTTGAATGTGGTCGGTTAAACTGCAGTTTCCGGCAAAAGTTGCGGGAACCTGTGTGCCGGATCGGAATTCACGGGTAAAATCTATGTACGCTGGAGGCCAAAACCTGAACGCGCCAGTTGTCGCACCCGTCACGGCCGCTCCGGCCCATCAGGATTTCGGCGCTGACGTCTCCGCCGTGACTATACGATACTTGGTCAATTCTTCCGGTTTGAACACGAACAGCCGGTCCTTCGGGGTTTCCATCGCCCGGATCCAGACTTCCAGATCGATCCCCATCTCGCTCAGGTAGCGTTGGCAGCGCGCCGAGATCCGCTGCGCGTCGCTCATCTGGTCGCGCGGCGGCGACGCCGCGGTCTCGCCGGCGTTCACCGCGAACACCTGATGCACGCCGACCGCGGCTTTGGCGCCGACGCGGCGCTCGGTGCCGCCGAACAGCACCAGCGGACAGGACGATGCGCAGTACTTCCCGGCCTCGACTTCGGTGGCGAGCCTGTGCTCGCGGATCATGCGGCCGATCGCCAGCGCGTCGGACACCGAGCCGCCGGGCGAGTTCAGTACCACGGTCTTGATGTACTCGGCGTGGCGCGCGAGCTCCTTGCCGAACGCCTCCGCGCTTCCCGGCGTGATCGTGCCATTGGCCTGGAGACGGCCGCCGCTCAGCAGTTCGAACGTCATCGGCTTGCCGAGTGCACCGCCGGGCTGCGGCAGTGGCGTCAGGCGGTCGCCGTCCGGCAGCCACGGCGACAGGACCTCGGGCAACGACGGCAGGCTGAGCGGCGACGTCTCCCGCTGCGCGCCGCCGCTTTCCGGACCGGCGAGATCGTAGGCGAGCACGGCGACGGTGCCGACAATCAGCAGGCGGAAGATCATCCGCAGCACCGCATCGTCCGGATTGCCGGAGAGCCAGATCTGGAAACGCTGCGACAGCGTGGCCATGCGCTTACTTCGCCTGGCGCGCCGAGGCGAGCGCGGTGACGTTCTCGTCGACGGCCGCAGCCGGCTCGACGCCCGGCACCTGCGGCTGCCGCTCGGGCGCGAGCGGCGCCGCTCCGTCGCCGGCATTGCGGCTCGCCTGCTCGACCTCCCGTGCCATCTGCAGCGCCGCCATCAGCTCGGCCGCAGTCATCGACGAAGCGTGCGCCGCAGGCAGTCCCTCGCGGCGGATCGCGGCGTGGACCACACACAGGATCAACACCAGCACCGCCGGCATCAGGTCGATCGAGATCGCACCGGCCCAACTCGGAATGAAGTCGCCCGCGTAGCGCAGCACGGCCTCGGCCGGCGACATCGCCTGGAACCGGGCGGGTTCGATCTTGGGACGATCGAGGATCGCGTCGGCGGCTGCGGCGAGCGAGGCCGCCTGCGCGGCCACCGCCCCCTCCACCTTGCCGACCACCGAGGTCTGCCGGTCGGCGAGATCGACGTTGCGCCCGCTGGCCGCCGGCGCGATGAACGACGACGACAGCGAGGTCGCGGCGCGCTTCACTGCCGGCGCCACCGAGGTCTGCTGCAGATTGGCGATGACGCCCATCAGCGCCAGCGACTCGGTGGCGAAGCCGTCGCTGCGCGCGCTGATCGGGCCGCGGTCGGACACCAGCTCGCGCATCTTGGCGAGATGTTTGCCGCCTTCTTCGAACAGCGACGTCACGCGCTTGCCGGAGGCCTCGACCTCCTTGCCGAGGCTGTCGAGCTGGCTCGACATCTGGGTCAGCAACTGCACCACCGTGCCGGACCCGGCGGTGCCGGTGAGCGACCCGGCGCGCTCGGCCTCGGCCAGCTTGGCGAAGCGCGACGCCGCGATCTGGATATCCGGCAGCAGCCCCTGCGCGGCGATAGCGTTGGTGTTGGCGGCGTCGAGATCGCGCGTGTAGTCCTGCACGGTGATCGCCAGATGCTGCCGGATCGCCGCGGCGCCGGCCAATGCCGAGGCGTTGAGCCACGACGACATCGCCACGATCATCAGCGAGCCGAGCAGCATGCAGCCGAACATCAGCCAACGGCCGGCGCGATCGACCACATGCGGCATGAACTGCATCAGGAACACCCAGAAGGCGTAGATGCCGACCGACACCGCCACAGAATAGATCAACGCCGCAAAGAACACCGTGGTGGCGCTGCCGTTGAGCAGATCGCGCACGCCGAGATAGGTGTAGACGCCGGCCGCCACCGCGAGGATCGCGGTGGTCAGCTTCAGCATCACTTCGAGCCGAACCACACCGCGCGACAGCAGCAGCGAGGACGGAACCATGGACGAGGTGGACGACAAGGAAGATTGCGACGGGGAACTAGCGGCCGGAGGAGCGGCTTCGGGCATCTGGACATCCAACAGGTGCGCATGCTGCGCACGGCCAACGCCCCCGCGTTCAGGCCGACTGTTAGTTGTCGAGTTGGACCAGATTATGGTGGGGCCGCGGCGGCGCCACATCGGCGGCGGAACGACGCGGCTCAGAAGTGAGCGTTCAACCCGACCATCGCCTGGTGCCGCTCGAACTGATCGAGGTTGAGACACCGTGGATCGCCGAGCGTTCGCCTGCGACCTGCACCTGCCAGATGTCGGCCCCCTCCGAGCGTCGGCGCGAGCTCGTCGGAGAAGGTCGGACCGACGAACACCGCATCGCCGCTGAACCGGTCGAGCCCGCCGCCGCCATAGGCGCGCAGAAAGCGCAATCCCACACCCGCGATGAAGTGCGGCGCAAAAGCGTAGGACAGCGCACCGTGAAGCTGCAGTTCGGAGTCGTGCCCCCTTGCGCCGGTCGCGGGTTCCCGGGTGGTGCCAGTGGCGTACCGAACGCCGAAGGCGGCAAACAAGGGTCGCACCATTCGGGCTGACGCTGCGCCCAGCCGGGCTGGAGCCGGGTCGACGAAGGCAAACCTCGTCCCGCACACTGAATTGGACTTAAAGTTGCGAATTAATTGCACATCTCGAGCCGGCGCGCAGAATGGCGCGATCGAGGAATTTCGGCTGCATGAAGAAGTCGGCCCCGGGGCTGGCGGGGGAAGCCC
>NZ_QPFS01000011.1:0-61509 GCF_010906995.1 Rhodopseudomonas sp. WA056
GCAGGCCACGGCCGGTCCTTGCGCCAGACTGGGGGCGATGCTCAGGGGAAGGGCGACGACAAAAGCCGCCACGGCAGTCAAGGTCTTAAAATTCATCATTTTTTGGCTCCATCGACGGGGATTGCCCGGAACACCCGCTCTCGCTCTCAACCCGGTCGGATCGCGGTCGTTCCGGTCACTCGCCGCCGTCGAGCAAAGCTGATCAGATCCCGCTGTATAGAGGCTGAATGAATTGCGGTGATTTTACGGAACCTGCTCCGGCTTGTTCGCAGGCATTCGCAACGGCTGCTGGACAATCGGTTCGGCGGGTGGCATCAGGGAAACTGCTGTCGCCGAGGGATGGGCCGAGATGAAACTGTTTTTGCTGCGGATTTTTACCTGGTGGAACGGCTTCACGTTCGGCACCCAGCTCTGGACCTGGCGGTTCGGCGAGCTGGTCGGTACCGATGACCAGGGCAACCGCTACTTCCGCACCAAGGGCGGCAAGATCGACCCGACGCTGGGCTTCGAGCGGCGCTGGGTGCTGTACAACGGCTATGCCGAGCCGAGCCGCGTGCCGCCGGAATGGCACGGCTGGCTGCACAACGTCGTCGACGTGCCGCCGACCGAAGAGAGCTACACGCCGCGCGAGTGGATGCAGCCGCACCAGCCGAACCTGACCGGCACGCCGCTGGCGCACCGGCCGACCGGCTCGACGCTGTCGATCGGCCGCCGGCCGAAGGCGACCGGCGACTATCAGCCCTGGACTCCGGGCGCCTGAAATTTGTCTCGCTGTCGCGGCCGATCAGCCCGCCGGCAGCCTCTCTCGTGACAGCCGATCCGACGCACGCTTGACAGCATCGACACGGCGCTGACGCGCCCCCTGCATCCGCTGCTTTAACATCGCCACCACCTCTTGCGGCGCGGTGTCCGGCGAACCGGCGTTGAACGGCGGCGCCGGATTGTACTCCAGCATTAATTGAATCGCCTGCGCGGTCGAGCGGTCTGCCAGCAGCTCCGCCAGGGTCAGCGCAAAGTCGATTCCAGCAGTCACCCCGCCGCCGCTGATGCGGTTGCGGTCGATGCAGACGCGCGACCGCTCCGGAATCGCACCGAACGCCTTCAGATCCTCCAGCGCCGACCAGTGCGTCGTGGCGCGGTAGCCGCGCAGCAGGCCTGCCGCGCCGAGCACCAGCGCGCCGGTGCAGACGGAGGTGAGATAGCGCGCCTGTTCCGCCTGACGGCGCAGGAAGGCGAGGGTGTCCTCGTCGTTGACCAGATCGTCGGTGCCGGCGCCGCCGGGTACGCAGATCACATCGAGCTGCGGACAGCCCGCGAAGTCGATGGTCGGCGGCAGCATCAGCGCGGTGTCGCTGGTGACCGGGGCCATCGTCTTGGCCACCAGATACACTTTCGCGTTCGGCAACCTCGAGAACACCTGCAGCGGCCCGGTGAGGTCGAGCTGCGTCAGGTTCGGAAACAGCAGCAGTCCGATGGTCGTGGTGGTCATGTTGGTCTCCGTGAAACGGCCTGGCGCGCGTCAGCGCTTGACGGAGCCAATCTGGCATGCTCGGCTGTTGACCGAAATGGCATATTTCCCTCGTTTTCAGACAAACCCTCAGCGAGGCGCTTCATGATCGGCGTGCTGATCTATCCGGATTTCCAACTGCTCGATGCCGCAGGGCCAATCGCGGCGTTCGAGATCGCTGCACGCTACGCGAAGCTGGCGCCTGCCATCAGAGTGATGGCGGCAGAGGCCGGAGCGGTGCGTAGTTCGTCAGGCGCCGAGCTGCTGGCGCGCGGCCTGCGCCACGATCGGACGATGCGGACGCTGATCGTCGCCGGCGGTGAAGGGGTTCGCGCGGCGGCGCGGTGTCCACGGCTGCAAGCCTTCCTGAAGGCCGCCGCGAAGCGCGGCTGCCGCATTGCCAGCGTCTGCTCCGGCGCCTATGTGCTGGCCGAAGCCGGACTGCTCGATGGCCGGCGCGCCACCACGCATTGGGGGCGTAGCCGCGACTTCCGGATGCGCTATCCGCAGGTTCGGCTGGAGCCGGACCGGATCTTCGTGCGCGACGGCGAGGTGTGGACCTCGGCCGGCATCAGCGCCGGCATCGATCTGGCATTGGCGATCGTCGCCGAGGACTATTCCGACGCGATCGCGCGCGATGTCGCGCGGCAGTTGGTGGTGGCGCAGCGCCGCGCCGGCGGTCAGTCGCAGTTCTCGTCGCTGGTCGAGCTGCAGGCGCCGTCCGGGCGGTTCGCCGGACTGCTGTCGTGGATGCGCGAACATCTGGACACGCCGCTCACGGTCGAGCAATTGGCCGAGCAGGCGGGGATGAGCACGCGGCATTTCGCCCGCGCGTTTCGGGATGAAACCGGCACCACGCCGTCGAAGGCGGTGGAGCGGCTGCGGCTGGAGGTGGCGCGCAGCCGGCTGCAGGCATCGGGCGAAGCGATCGAACTGGTCGCACAGGCCACCGGCTTCGGCGATCCGGAGCGGATGCGCCGCGCCTTCATCCGCGCCTTCGGTCACCCGCCGCAAGCGCTGCGCCGCGCCGCGAAGGCGGCGTGACGATCGCGGCGGCTCCGGTGGTCAGGCCAGCACCGGCGCGGTCTCGGCGTGAATCCGTTCGGCCTCGGCGTTGAGCGCCGTCATCGCCTGGGTCAGGTCGGGATAGACGTCGTCGTCGATCGTGACGACACCGTAGTTGGAGTCCTCGCCGTCCCAGCGGCCCTGCGCCGGTTGATCGGCGTGCAGGAACCAATGATAGCCGATCAGCGCCGGATGGCGCAGCGCCGCGGTGGTGTAGCGCGTGAAACCTTCCGCGCGCTCCCGCTGCGTCGGCGTTCGCGGGCCTGCGCCGTGCGTATTGGGGAGTCCTGCATCGTCGCCGCGGAACGAGTATTCGCCGATCAGGCACGGTCGCCCGGTGTCGGCGTAGCCGTCGATCACCGCGTCCGGCAGCGGATCGTAGCAATTGACGCTGATCACGTCGCAGTACCTGCCGGCAGCATCGACGACGTCGCGCGGCGGCACGTAGGCAAACCTGGCGCCGAGCACGAGGTGATTGGGATCGGCCGCACGGATCGCGGCGGCGCTGACCGACAGATAGCGCTCGGCCAGCAGCCCGGCGAAGGCGTCGCAATCGGCGAAGTAACCGCGCGCGATCGGGTCATGCTCCTGCGCCCGGTCGTTGGTGAAGAAGTTGCGGCTGAACGGCGGAGGCTGCAGCGGCGCGGCGGCGAGATCGTCCCACGACGACAGCGTGCATTGCCACGCCGCATTGAACTGATCGATGCCGTCGTAGCGGCTGTTCAGCAGCGCCAGCGCGGCCCGGCGCGAGAAGGGCGCGTCCATCGCGCGAAGGATGGTCGGCAGCAGTTCGTTTTCGCCCCGCCAATCCGGTCCCCACGGCAACTCGTTATCGGTGAACCAGCCGAGTACGTGCGGATCGTCACTCTGTGGCGTGCAGACCTTGCGCGCGTGGGCGCGGGCGAACTGTTCGAATTCCGGATCGAAGATGTCGCACAGCGGCCAGCCGCCGCGCTGCTCGCCGAAGGCGGTCGCGACATAGACGACGCCGGCGGCGGAGGCGAGGGGAACGGCGCCGGCGCCAGCGACCTCCGGCTCGGACCAGGCGCCGAGCGTGTTGAAGCCCCAGGAGGCGAGACGGTCCGCCGCGACGCGGCGCCACGCTTCGCGGCTGCCGTATTTGCGCGTGCAGGCTTCGCGATACGGCCGGCGATCCGTGCCCTGAACGTTGTCATGGTCGAACTGCACCGAGACGACGCCCTTGGACAGGAAGCGACCGCCGTCCGGATCGACAAACCACCACACGCCGTCGATCTGTTCGGTTCGGAAAAAACCGCTGGCTTCGGCCTTGCGATCGGCAAGGCCGCCCCAGCGCGTGCGTGCAAGTTCAGTCATTCCGTCGTGACGACCGGCGCCTGCGCGCCGCTGCTCCCTGTTGACCGCGCAAATCCTCGGACGGCCGGAGCGCGGTCACGTTGACGCCGGTCAATGCCGTCCTGCGGCTAAAGCGCCTTCAGCCAGTCGCCGATCTCGCGTACCGCGACGTTGGCCTGCGGCAGCAGCTTCCCCATGGTGAAGAAGCCGTGGAATTGGCCCGGATAGGTCCGATGCACCACAGGGACGCCGGCGTCGGCGAGGCGACGGGCGTATTCGTCGCCTTCGTCGCGGAGCGGATCGGCGCCGGCGGTGATGACGAAGGCCGGCGGCAGGCCCGCGAGGGTTTCGGCGCGCGCCGGCGAGGCGCGCCAGTCGTCGGCATCCCGCGCGCCGCCCAGATAGTGATCGCGAAACCAGCGGATCACCGAATGGGTCAACAGCACGCTGGTCTCCGGTTCGCTGTGCGAAGGGTGCTGCATCGAGAAATCGGTGGCGGGATAGATCAGCACCTGACCGGCGAGCAACGGTCCGCCGTGATCACGGGCGTGCAGCGCGATCACGGCGGAGAGATTGCCGCCGGCGCTGTCGCCACCGACGCTGAGCTGTTCGGGATCGATGCCGAGCTTTTTGGCGTTGTCGGCGATCCAGCGCGTCGCGGCGATCGCATCGTCGACGGCAGCGGGGAATTTGTGCTCGGGCGCGAGCCGGTAGTCGACCGAGACCACCAGCAGCTCGCCGTCATGGGCGATGCCGCGGCACACCACGTCGTGAGTGTCGAGATCGCCGATCACCCAGCCGCCGCCGTGGAAGAACACCAGCGCCGGCGACAGGCCGTCGTCCTGGCGCAGGGTTTTCGGCGTATAGACCCGCGCCGGAATGTCGCCGGCCGGGCCGGGAAGGGTGATCGACTGGACCGACGCCATCTCCGGCGGCTCAGGATTGCTGACCAGCCGCGCCGCCGAGTAGTAGGCGCGCGCTTCGCTTGCGCTCAGCGTCTCGTAGGCGGGGCGGCCGGCGTCCTGGAAGGCCTTGTAAACGGCAGCGGCGTCGGGATCGAGCTTGGCGGGCATGGGGCTTCCTCGTGCTTCCCGGTTCGAGCCGGGGCTTGCTTATTCGCCGGCGGTCAGGCCCGCCGGGATTTGAAACCAATATCTCAGGAGTTCCTCGCAATAGCCAGCCGGCCGACCGGAGCGGCCACGCCCTTTCCCCGCCGTATTCCCCGTGTTAACCGGAAGGCCAATGCGAGCGGCCCGAAGCTGTAGAATGTCGCAAGCCTGATTCGTCGATTGAAGCCGCGCGGAATGTCCCGAAGCCTGAGCCTAGTCGGTCTTGCGGCGTTGATCGTCGCCCCGTTGATCGCGTTTGCGCCTCCCGCGCAAGCGCAGATCGGCAACATCTTCTCGGATCCGCCGCCGCGGCCGCCGGGCATGGTGCCGCGTGGCGCGCCGCCGCCTGCCGACGACGAGGAGGAAGAGGTGCCGGATCTGCCGCCGCAGGGGCGGGTGCTGCCGGCGCCGAACCGCGCCATGCAAGGCTCGGCGATGCCGGGCCCGGTGCAGTCGCAGCCGCTGCCGCCGCCGCCCGGCTCGACGGTGATCCCGCAGACTTCGCCGCCGGTTCCGGCCGAGCCGAACACAGGCGTTGCCAATGCGCCGGCCGCGACCAATCCGCTGCCCGGCCTGCCGCCGGGCCAACGCCAGCCGCGTGGCACGCCGCAGACCAATCCGCCGCCGGCCCCGGCGACCTTGCAGCCCGGCGACGAGATCGTCACCGAGCCGCCGGCGCAGAAGATCGTCAACAAGAAGGCGAGCTTCACCGGGCTCGACAAGATCACCGGCCGCACCATAAGCTTCGATGCGGACATCGGCGAAACGGTGCAATTCGGCGCGTTGCGGGTGAAGACCGACGCCTGTTACACCCGGCCGTCGACTGAGGCGACCAATACCGACGCCTTCGTCGAGGTCGACGAAATCACGCTGCAGGGCGAAGTGAAGCGGATCTTCTCCGGCTGGATGTTCGCAGCCAGCCCCGGTCTGCATGCCGTCGAACACCCGATCTACGACATCTGGCTGACCGACTGTAAGGGTCCGGAGACGCCGAACGTCGCCAGTGCGCAGCCCGAGCCGCCGAAGCCGGCCTCGCAGTCGCAACAGCGTCGCCGTCCGCAACAGCCGTCACAGCAAACGCTGCAGCCGCCGTCATCACTGCAGCCGGCGCCGCAGCCCCAGCGCCCGCAACGCTCCCTGCCGCCGCCGCTGCCGGGCTTCCAGCAGTAAGTGCGCTCAGGCTCCGAGAAATCGGAGCTGGCGATTTCGCTGATGTTCAACGGTTCAGCGTTGCCGCCAGCAGCTACGGACGGCGTTGCTCCGCTTCAGGCAAGGAAGGCAAGAGCACGATTGGCAAGTTGGTCGCGCGTGAGCCTGTGCTTACTTCCGCCACTGGCAGCGCTTGTGACGGCCGGCAGGCGCTCACCGCTCAGTTGCAGAGCACCTGAACGGTAAAGATCTTCGCGAGGTCGGCGATCGCCTCGGGCGCAAGCTCTCGTGTGCTCACCTTGCCCGTTGGTAGCACACCGCTGGAATCGAGGAAGTTGGTCGCGATACCGGCTTTGATCGCAAAGTTGACGTTCTGTGGAATGTCCTTTGTCGCAGCGGCGATGTTCAAGGCATTGAGCTTCGAGACGATGACGCCAATGACGTTGCCGTACTTGTCCAGCAGTGGACCGCCGCTGTTGCCGGGCTGAACGGGCGCCGAGATCTGAGCAAGCCGGGTGTCGTCTTCCATCCCCGTCGTAGCGGTGATCGCGCCGGCGGTGAAGTTGCCGGAAGTCGACAGGATGCCGGTGAGCGGAAAACCGAAAACGTAAACCGCTTCGCCGAGCCGCATCTGTGGTCGCAGGCCCGGAATGGCCGCCGGTGACGAAGCCGTCTTCAGGATCGCAAGATCGTTGGTCTTGTCCTTCGCGACGAGGGTTGCGCTCACGGCAGCCCCGCCTGGAGGCAGCACGTTGATGGTCGAACACGCGGCGATGACGTGGTGATTGGTCACGATATGGCCGCTCGCCGAGACGTAGAAGCCAGTGCCCGAGCTCTTGGTATTGCGTTTCGGCTTGGTATCCTTTGAAGGTTCGTCGCGGGTGTCGCTCTGCGCCGTCATGAACGCCTTCTGGCACGACAACACTGCTTCGAGGGCGCGTCGCGAGCCATCCAACGACAGCGCTGCGACTCGGCGCCGATTGAGAAACACGCCGACGCCGCCGGACTCGGCCAGCTCCACCATGAACTCGGTCTTGAGGTTGCCCGAGAACACACCTTTTTCATTGCTTCGCTCGAAGCCGAAGAACTCGCCGTTCCAGCGGGTGCGACCCATGACGAGTTGCATGTCGTACTGGCCATCGACCTCGACCGACGCCCAGCGCGGATTGGTGAAGGCGATGTAGGCGCTCGGCTTGTCGCCGGCGAAGCCGAACCAGACCGTCGTTCGATCCTGATAGGTCGCCGCCGCGAGGCAACCGCCGACGCTCTTGCTGAACCCGACGTCCCAGCCCGAGATCTTTCCGAACGACTTGTCGATGTTGAGGTCGCCGCAGTGGGCTTCCGTTGCGTAGGCAATCGATCCGACCAGCATCAATGCAGCGATCGCCCGCGCGAGGATGTCCTTCCGCGGAAGAGCTTTGCGGGGCGGGTGCACGAGCCGCGCTGCGAATGTTGTGTGCTTCATCGGCCTTCGCACTGGAAAATGGCTGCGCCTCTCGTGGAGGTGCCCTTGTCCGGCGGCGGATGCTTAGTCTCTGGCCGGACGTGTTTTCGAAGCGGCGATGCCGGCGAACGGGTCCGCCATCGATGCCTGAGACGGCGCCGGACGCGATCGGTGCGAAACGTGCCGCCGATGACGTGCGGACCGATAGACCCGCGGCTGTTGTTGCTGCGCGATGCCGTTGGCGATGATCGCTGCGGCGGCGACGCCAGCGAGCGCGCCGAACACGGCAGCGCCATCGCGTGCAACGGAGCGGGTTGGAAATGAGATCGCAGCGATCGCAAGAGCTGCAGCCAGCAGAGCCGGCGAGACACGCAATGACGTTTGGTCCAATGTTCTCTTCAGCATGACAGTCCCCAGATGCCTACCTTCGATTAGTAGAAAACGGGGTTGCAACGGTCAAGCAATGACCGTCAGGCGAGCGACGCGAACTCACGTCTTGAACAGTTCACTGTGGGTACCAGGATGCGTTACGTCCGCGCGATGACCGCCAGCGCTTCGGCGCCCGTCACCGGCCGATCGCTCGGCAGTGCGTCGAAGGTGGCTTCGCCTTCGAGCGCGTCGTCGAGCAGCGAGCGGTAGCGCAGCCGCGGCACTTCGATGGCGCCGAAGCTCTTCAGGTGATCGGTGACGAACTGGGTGTCGAGCAGGGTGTAGCCGCCGGCAAGCAGACGCGCGACGAGGTGGACCAGCGCCACCTTCGAAGCGTCGCGAACGCGGTGGAACATGCTCTCGCCGAAGAACGCCCGGCCGAGGCTGACGCCGTACAGGCCGCCGGCGAGATTGCCGTCCTGCCAGACCTCGACGCTGTGGCAATGGCCGATGTCGTGCAGGCCGATATACAGCTCGCGAATCCTGCGGTTGATCCAGGTGTCGTCGCGGCCCGGCTGGGGCGCGGCACAGCCGTCGATCACCGCCCTGAAGTCGCGATTGACGGTGACCGTGAAGGCATCCGACCGCACCGTGCGGGCGAGCCGTGAGGTGACGCGGAAGCCGCCGAGCGGAATGATGCCGCGCATGTCCGGTTCCACCCAGAACAGCGACGGGTCGTCGATGCTCTCGGCCATCGGGAAGATGCCGCAGGCGTAGGCGCGCAGCAGCACGTCGGGGGTAATTTCGGAAGCGGCGGAGTCGCGTGAAGCCATGCACCAAGCATAGCACGACGATGAAAGGGCGCGACTCCGCGGGACTGCTTGCGATGAGGCTGTCTGCGATCACTCAGTGCGGCAGGTCGGGTGACCAGCCGATCAACCACAGCATTGCGAAGAACGCGACGAAATACGCGATTCCGACGTGCCAGCCGTGGCGCAGCCACAGCGCCACCGACTTGCCCTCGGGAAACATGTTGGTGATCGCGACGCCGGCCGAGGAGCCGAACCACATCATCGAGCCGCCGAAGCCGACCGCGTAGGCCAGGAAGCCCCAGTCGTAGCCGCCCTGTTTCAGCGCCAGCGCGGTGAGTGGGATGTTGTCGAAGCCGGCCGATACGAAGCCGAGGCCAAGCGCGGTCTGCCAGCTCGCGCCAGGCAGCTCTTCGACCGGCATCAGCGAGGCCGTAGTGACCAGCGCCAGCAGGAAGATCGTCCCCTTGAAGGTTGCTGGCATCAGCTCCCAGTCGGGACGGCGCAGCGGCGCGGCGAGCAGGATCACTGCCCAGACGGTGAGGCCGAGCACCGGCGCATGGTCGAGCAGAGCCGGGAATTTTATGTTCGCGGTGATGTTGGCGGTGAGGGCTGCGATCAGGATCGTGGCTACGATGCCAACCCGCACCCACTCGATCTGCAGACCCTTCGGGGCATTCTTGACGATCGGCGAGAACCGCTGCTGCTGGATCGACGCCGGCACCGCGAACAGGGCCAGTGCGATACCGGCCGCGACGTAAGCGTCGAGGACCTCGAGCGGACTTATGCCGGCGATCCACATCATCGTTGTGGTGGTGTCGCCGACCACGCTGCCGGACCCGCCGGCGTTCGATGCGGCGACGATCGCGGCGAGGTAACCGATGTGGACCCGGCCGCGGAACACGTGCCGCGCCACCATGCCGCCGATCAGTGCCGCGGCGATGTTGTCGAGGAAGCTCGACAGCACGAACACCAGGCCGAGCAGCACCACCGGCCCTTTCCAATCGTCGGGGAGCAGCGCCGGCATCTCGTCGGGAATGCCGCTTTTCTCGAAATGCGCCGACAGCAGCGCAAAGCCCATCAGCAGCAGGAACAGGTTCGCCAGCGTCACCCATTCGTGCTGCATGTGCAGCGCCAGGCCGGACAGGCCGACGCCGGTCTTGAAGCCGGCGAACGCCAGCTTGTAGCCGACCACGGTGATCAGGCCGGCCAGCGCGATCAGCAAGGTGTGGCGGTGGAAGATCGCGACCCCGACCAGGGTAGCCGCGAACAGGACGAAATCGAGCGGGATGCCGAAGATCAGGATCGGTGTCACGGCAGCCTCGTGCCGGGCGGGACGCCCTCCAGCGCCTCCTCGTCCCACCGCGATGCGGACGACAACAGCTTGCCGCTGAGAGCCTGAACGTTCAAAGGCGCATCTTCCCGATATCGGACTGGCCGAACCGGCAAGGGTCGGCGGCGCGGCGGAAGCTGCCCGAGGTGCGACAAAATGGCAAGGCGGCAATGGTCTTAGGGCACCGGCTTTCGTTCGATGCCGTTTGGCAAGCCCTGGCGTTCAGCCTTTGACGGCCAGCCAGATCCAATGCCGTGATCCGGTGCGCTTGCCGACGGCACGTACCGGGACTTCGTTGACGACGAAGTCGCTGCGCCGCAGTCGCCGAGTGAAGTTGTCGTCCGGCCCGGACGACCACACAGCCAGCACACCACCGCCGCGTAGCGCTGCACGCGCCGCCGCAAGCCCCTTCGAGTCATAGAGCTGGTCGTTGGCGGGGCGGGACAGACCCTCGGGACCGTTGTCGACATCGAGCAGGATGGCGTCGTAGCGTCCCGCGCCCGTTCGGATCAGTTCGCCGACGTCGCGTTGCAGGATGTTGACGCGGCGATCGCTCAGGCTGTCGCCGAACAGTCCGGCCATCGCGCCGCGCCCCCAGTCGATCACCTCGGGCACCAGCTCGGCGACCTCGATGACGGCGTCATCGCCGAACACCTTCAGCGCGGCGCGCAGCGTGAAGCCCATGCCGAGACCGCCGATCAGGACGCGGGGCCGGGGACGCCCGGCGAGTTTCTGGCAGGCGAGGGTGGCGAGCGCTTCCTCGGAGCCGCCGAGCCGGCTGTTCATCAGCTCGTTGGCATCCAGACGGATAGAGAATTCCTCGCCGCGCCGCATCAGCCGCAATTCGCCGCCACCGGGGATCTGCGCGGTGGCCAACAGTGTCCAGGGAAGCACGGCAATCGCTCTCAGTCGCTGAGGGTGGAGGTGCGTGGCGATCTCAATGAGCGGCCTGCGCGACCTGGGCGGCGGCGGCATTGGCGCGGCGGAAGCGCAGCACCATTCGCGTGCCGGCATGATTGGGGTCGCGCTCGACATCGGCTTCCAGTTTGGCGGCCATTGCGCTGACGATGCGCTGGCCCATGCCGGTCGACTGCGGGTTGGCCTTGACGTTGAGACCGACGCCGTCGTCGGAGATCACCAGTTCGAGGTTGTCGCGGTCGGCCTTCAGCTCGACATGGATCGGCCCCTTGCCCTCCGGGTAGGCGTATTTGACCGCGTTCATCACCAGTTCGTTGACGATGATGCCGATCGCCACCGCACGGTCCGGATCGGTTTCGACCGGCTCCGCCGACAGTGTCAACCGTGACATCCGGTTACCCTCGGCCGAGCGCCGCAGATCTTCCAGCAGGGCCTCGAGGTACTGGTTGAGCATCACGCTCTTGAGATCGTGCGAGGTGTAGAGCCGGCGGTGCACCTGCGCCACTGCGGCGACACGGCCCATCGCGTTGGTCAGCGCTGCCTTGACCTCGTCCTGCTTGCTGGAAGATGCCTGCAGATGCAGCAGCGAGGCGATGATCTGCAGCGAATTGCCGACGCGGTGGTTGACTTCGCGCAGCAGCACTTCGCGTTCGGCGGCGAGGGCGGCGTAGCGGTCGCGCGAGGCGCGCACTTCAGCCTCGGCATCGTCGCGGGCCTTGCGCACCATCGCCTGCTTCAGCGCCTGATCGGCGGCGACCTGGAGCAGCGGCACGAACTCGCCCTGTGTGTCCTTCACCAGATAGTCGTCGGCGCCGGCCTTCAGCGCGGTCACCGCGATCTTGGAATCCTGCGAGGCGGTGACGAACACCACCGGAGGCGGGTCGGGAATCGACTGAATCTGCTCCAGCGTCTCCAGCCCGTCGAGGCCGGGCATGTACTGGTCGAGCGCGATCACGTCGATGCCGCCCTGGCGCAGCCGTTCCAGCCCGGCTTCGCCGCTCAGCACGTGTTCGACGCAGAAGCCCTGCCGCTGCAGGCCACGCGAGACGAGGCGACCGAGCGCCTCGTCGTCGTCGATATAGAGCAGGGTCGGCTTGGCGTCTGTCATGGAGCGTCGGGTTGCGGGACCTGGATGACCGAGAAGAACAGGCCGAGTTGGCGGATCGCGTTGGCGAAGCTCTCGTAGTTCACCGGCTTGGTGATGTAGACGTTGCAGCCGAGTTCGTAGCAGCGCTTGATCTCGTGCGCGTCGTCGGTGGTTGTCAAAACCACCACCGGGGTCGTCTTGAGATGATCATTTTCCTTGATCCGCCGCAGGATGTCGATGCCGCTGGCATCGGGCAGGTTGAGGTCGAGCAGCACCAGCAGGGCGCGATGCTTGTGTTCGATGCCGGTGCCGTCGCTGCCGAACAGATAATTCAGCGCGGCCGTCCCCGAGGTGAACGGGATGATCTCGTTGTTGACGCCGGAGCGGCGGATATTCCGCTCGATCAGACGGGCATGCCCCTCGTCGTCCTCGATCATGATGATGGTGACAGGGTTACTCATGCGCGCTGTTCCTGACTCTTGTTTGCCGTCCATCGGGCCGGCAGGGTGATGGTGAAGGTCGAGCCTTCGCCGAGTGCGGAAGAAACCGACATGGTGCCGCCCAGCCGCCGCACCAGGGCTCGCACATGGGCGAGCCCGATCCCTTGGCCGGGCCGATCCTGTGTACCGGCGCGGCGAAAAAGATCAAAGATTCTCTGGTGGTCCTTCGGATCAATCCCCCGGCCATTGTCCGCGATCTCGAAGATCACGAAGCCCAGCTTCTGCCGGCCTCGGATCACGATGTCGCCCGGCACGCCATTTTTCAGATATTTCAGGGCGTTATCGATGAGATTGGAGAAGATCTGTTCAAGCGCCAGACGGTCGCTGACGATCTCCGGCAATGGTTCGATCCGGATCTGAGCGTCGGCCTCGGCGGCCTGATGCGCCACGGTGGAGGCGATGTTTTCGATCAACTCTCGGGTGTCGATCCGCACCGGCTGGAACTGGCGGCGCCCTTCGCGGGTGAGATTCAGGATGGCGCTGATCAGGCGGTCCATCTTGCCGATCGAGGACTTGATGAAGCCGAGCGCTTCGGTGAAATCCTCGGAGAGCTGGCGGTCGGCGGGTTCGAGCTCCGGCTCGCCGTCGCTGTCGGCGTTGGCGGCGCTCTGCTTGCCGGCGACTTCCCGGCTCAGCGTGGCGATGCGGCGGAAGATGTCGCTGCGCAGCTCTTCCAGCTCGCTGGTGAAGCCCATGATGTTGACCAGCGGCGAGCGCAGATCGTGGCTGACGATGTAGGCGAAGCGCTGGATCTCCTCATTGGCCTCGCGCAGGTCGGTGGTCCGCTCCTGGACGGTGGATTCGAGGTTGAGATTGTTCTCACGAAGCTGCGTTTCGGCCTCGTCGCGCGCTCGCGCGGAGCGGCGGACCAGGAAGATCGACATCCCGGCGAGCACCAGCACCAACCCGGAGCCGGTCGTGGTGATGATGGTGGCGAGTGCCTGGCTGCGGTCGGCGGCAGTGGTGCGCTCCGAGAACAGCCGGTTTTCCTCCTGGCGCATCGCGGTCAGCGCGGAAGTCAGGGTGTCCATGGCACGGCGGCCATCAATGTCGCGCAGCAACTGCAAGGCGTCATTGATCCGGTCCTGCTGCGCAAGGGCGATGACCTGACGAAACCGTTCAATTCGGGCGGTGGCGGAGGCGATCGCCTCGTCGATAAAGGGGACCTGCGCGGTATTGTCGGCGACGAAGTCGCGAAGCCGCTTCAGTCGCGGCACGACATCGGACGCGGCTTCCTCGAATTGAGCAATCAGGTCGTCCTGGCGGGTCAGCACATAGCCGCGTTCGGCGCTTTCTGCGCGGCGGAGCTGCAGTTGCGCCAGCGCGATCTGGTTCTGGACTTCGAGGGTGTGGGCGACCCAGGCGTTGTCCTCGCGCGCCTTCTGCAGCCAGTACACCGACGCGATGCTGATAGCGACCAGCACGGCGAACGACAGCGACAAAAGGGTGATCTGGGCAAAAGAGCGCTTCCGCGCGGATTCAGGCGTCACCGCGCGTCTCCGGCACCTAAGAAACCAACCAAGCCATCCCCCAGGCGTGTTACAAAGCAGAGCTCTAAACGCTTTATAACGCGGGCGAAGGCGTTCGGTTCCCGAGGAACTGAGCTTTAACTTCCATGCTCAGAAGCGAGCCGGTGGATCGCGCGAAGCTATGCCGATGGACGAGGCTGCGGCGTCAACCCTGCGGGACTCCCGAGGCCAGATACTGCTCGAGCCAATGGATATGGTAATCGCCGTCGATGATCGAGGGCTCTCGCACCAGCGCGCGGAACAGAGGCAGTGTGGTTTCGACCCCGTCCACCACCATCTCGTCCAACGCCCGGCGGAGCCGCATCAGGCATTCGCCCCGCGTCTTGCCGTGGACGATAAGCTTACCGACCAGAGAGTCGTAGTAGGGGGGGATCGTATAGCCTTGGAATACCGCTGAATCGATCCGGATGCCGAGGCCCCCCGGCGGATGGTAGCGCGCGATCTTGCCGGGAGACGGGCGGAAGGTCACCGGGTTCTCGGCGTTGACCCGGCACTCGATGGCATGGCCGTTGAGGGTGATCTCATCCTGGGTCACAGGCAGATCGCCGCCGGCGGCGATGCGGATCTGCTCCAGCACAAGATCGATACCGGTGATCATTTCGGTCACCGGATGCTCGACCTGAATGCGGGTGTTCATTTCGATGAAGTAGAACTCGCCATCCTCGTAAAGAAACTCGATCGTGCCGACGCCGAGATACTGCATGTCCTGCATCGCCTTGGCGCAGATCCCGCCGATCCGGGCGCGCGCCTCGGCGCTGATTACCGGTGAGGGGCTTTCCTCCCACACCTTCTGATGCCGGCGCTGCAAAGAGCAGTCGCGCTCTCCGAGATGGATCGCGCCGCCGCGCCCGTCGCCAAGGATCTGGATCTCGATGTGACGTGGCTTCTGCAGGTACTTTTCCAGATAGACCGAGGCGTCGCCGAACGCTGCTTTGGCTTCGTTACCGGCAGTTGAGATCGCCAGCGCCAGATCGTCGGCGGTGTGGGCGACCTTCATGCCGCGGCCGCCGCCGCCCGCCGCCGCCTTGACCAGCACCGGGAAGCCGATCGACTGGGCGATCGCCATCGCGTCATCATCCGGGCCGACCGCGCCGTCGGAGCCGGGCACGACTGGGATACCGAGACGTTTGGCGGTCTTCTTGGCCTCGATCTTGTCGCCCATCAGCCGGATGTGTTCGGCCTTGGGGCCGATGAAGTGCAGATTGTGATCGGCGAGGATTTCGGCGAAGCGGGCGTTTTCGGACAGGAAGCCGTAGCCGGGATGCACCGCATCGGCACCGGTGATCTCGCAAGCGGCGAGCAGTGCCGGGACGTTGAGATAGCTGTCCTTGGACGGCGGTGGGCCGATGCATACGCTTTCGTCGGCGAGGCGGACGTGCATGGCGTCGGCGTCGGCGGTGGAGTGGATCGCGACCGTGGCGATGCCCAGCTCCTTGCAGGCGCGCAGCACGCGCAGGGCGATCTCGCCGCGATTAGCTATCAGGATCTTGTCAAACATTGGGGCCGCCAGGTTGAGAGGCCAACAGGAGGCGAATGGGCGAGTGGCGAATGGCGAACAGGTGAGGCGCGGCCTCCGCGCTCATTCGCCACTCGCCAACCGCTACTCGCTATTCAATTACGACCAGCGGTTCGCCGAATTCGACCGGCTGGCCGTCTTCGACGAGGATCTGGGTTACGACGCCGGCCTTCGGCGAGGGGATCTGGTTCATGGTCTTCATCGCCTCGACGATGAACAGGGTCTCGCCGACCGAGACCCGGCTGCCGATGTCGATGAACGGTTTGGCGCCAGGCTCCGGAGCGAAATACACCGTGCCGACCATCGGCGAGGTCACCACGCCTGGATGCTTGGCAAGATCGATCGTCGCCGTTTCGATCGAGGCCGCCGCCACCGCCATGGTGGTCGGTGCCGACGCATAAGCAGCCGGGACCGCCGCAGCGATGCTGACGTTGCGAGCGACGCGCACACGCAGACCCGCCCGTTCGATCTCGATTTCGGTCAGATTGGTCTCGTCCAGCAGCACCGCGAGTTCGCGGATCAGGCTGCTGTCGTCGGTCGCCGGTGCGGTAGTCGGCTCGGCGGCGGGTTTCTCTGCAGGCTGGCGGGCCATGATATGTCGATCCAGATGTCTTGAGTGAACGGGCGGGCGGGGTCAGGCCGTGGCGCTGGTGCCGAGTTTGGCGGCGAGGCCGGCGATGGCCAGCCGGTAACCGTCGATGCCGAAGCCGCACAGGCTGGCGAACGCTGCCTTCGCAATGAAGGAGTGGTGACGGAAGTCCTCACGCGCAAATACGTTGGAAACATGGACTTCCACCGTCGGGATCTGCACGCCGACGAGCGCGTCGTGCAGGGCGATCGAAGTGTGGGTGTAGCCCCCGGCGTTGATCACGATCCCTGCCGCCTTGTCGCTGCGGGCCTGATGAATCCAGTCGATCAGTTCGCCTTCGCGATTGGATTGTCGGCACACCACAGCCAGCCCGAAACCGGCCGCAGTCTCGACGCACAGTTTCTCGACATCGGCCAATGTGGCGCGACCGTAGATTTCCGGCTCACGGGTCCCGAGCAGATTCAAGTTCGGGCCGTTCAGCACGTAAATCGTCTGAGCCATCGAAAATTCCGGCAATATTTGCGAATCTGATCCAGCCGAGCGGGGCAAGCCTCCGCAGCGACTGTCGGAATCCGGCGAAACTCACCTGATTGCGGGCGTTATAGGTAACCTCGGGGCTGAGGGGAAGCCTGAACAGCCTCTCGGCGCGGATGAAATGCCTGATGCTTTGGGCGAGGGGGGATGCCCAACCAGCAGGAATCGTTTGCAATCGGCGGGCTCTGTTCGATCTGCGGTCCGCCGTTGCGCGTTTGGCCGGAAGCTGTGTCGGGGCACTTGCTTGTCCGATTTTGCAGTCCCGCGTGGTCGAAAGTTCCGTGCACCGGTGTTCTCGGAGTTTTGTTTTGTCGTGCCGTCACAAACGGACTAGACTTAACAAGGTGAGGATCGGTGCGACCCTGGACTTGCGACCGTGCAAGTGGGGCGCTGTCTCCCGGATCCATCCGCTCGCGGCCCCGTCAGCCTGAACCAGCCACGTGAGCGGTTCAGGCGTCTTCGCGCCGCGAGTCTCCAACCGGAGGCGTCATGGCTCGCTACATCGTGCGATTTATGAAGGGCATCCTCGGCGAGAACGGACGTCACGAGGAAATCTGCCAGGGCCTGCTCGAGGTCGACGCCGAGAACAGCGACGGTGCGATTGAACTTGCCAAGCAGCGGTTCTGCGAACAGGAACGGCTGCCGGAATGGTCGCTCCACGCTGACCGTGTCGACGTCGCCGAAACCGAGTTTCCGTCCTAGACCTTGCTGAAATTCGCATCCGAACATGATGAGACGCGGGCGGTTGCCGGACTTTCGGGCACAACTTTGCTCACCTCCGGGCAGGTGCCGGAAGACCGTCATCTCTGCGTCCGGACAGCGCGGCATCGTACGGTTGCGGGTGTAATCTCTACAGTGTAGAAATTGGCGACCGTCAGCGGCTGACAGCGTTGCGAAAGCTGCTGACGGTGTTGTCGCGACACGTTTCGCGATCCTCAATCAGGCTCTTGGCCGGAACGCCGGTCTTCACCCGTCTGCACCATACGCGGACGCGCGTGTCCGAGGGCTAAATCGCGACGCGCGGCTCGGACTGCGAGCGAACCATGAGCGGACTGCTCTCTATTTTTGATTTGTCAGACGAACGCGGCGTGTTGAGAACCTCGATCGCCGTGACCTTCGCGATTTCGTTTCTCGGGATCGGCTTTGGCCTGTTCTCGGGATCGTTCTCGATCGTGTTCGACGGGGTGTATTCCCTGATCGATGCCGGCATGAGCTTGCTGTCGCTGATCGTCGTCAACTTGATCACCTCCTACGCGGTGGCGGATCATCTGTCGCGCAAGCTCAGGGAACGCTTCTCGTTCGGCCTCTGGCACCTCGAGCCGATGGTGCTCGGGCTGAACGGAATCTTGCTGATCAGTGCGGCGCTCTACGCGCTGGTCACGGCCATCGGCAGCCTGCTGAGCGGCGGGCGTGATCTGGAATTCGGTTCGGCGCTGGTTTACGCAGCCGTGACGGTGATCGCATGCGCGGGCATCGCAGCCGTCGAATGGCGCGCCAATCGCAAGATCGGATCGGAATTCGTTCGCCTCGACGTGCGCGGCTGGATCATGTCGGCCGGCATCAGCGCCGCGCTGCTGATCGCCTTCATGATCGGTCTGGCGGTGCAGGGGACGTCATGGCAGTGGATTTCGCCCTACATCGATCCGGCGGTTCTGGCGGTGGTGTGTGTGCTCATCATTCCGCTTCCGATCTCGACTGTCCGCCATGCGCTCGCAGACATCTTTCTGGTCACGCCGATCGATCTCAAGAAGCACTTGGACACTGTCGCGGCGGCTTTCGTCGCCAAGCACGGTTTCGTCTCTTATCGCGCCTATGTGGCGCGTGTCGGCCGCTCGAAGGAGATCGAACTCTACTTCATCGTTCCCGCCGATGCACCGGCGCGAACCATCGGCGAGTGGGACGCATTGCGCGACGAGATCGGAGATCTGGTCGGCGACGACGGACCGAACCGCTGGCTGACTGTTGTCTTCACGGGTGATCCTGAATGGGCAGAATGACGTCGACCGCGGATGCCAAGCTGCACATCAAAACGCGTGCGAGCTCCGGGCCGCGTGGTCTTTCGAAGGAAACGATCGTCGATACGGCCGTGAACTTGATGGAGGAGATCGGGGACTCCGCCTTCAGTCTGCGCAAACTCGGCGAGAGGGTGGGCTGCGATCCGATGGCGATCGTCTATCACTTCAAGAGCAAGGACGGCGTGTATCGTGCGATGGCAGACGCCCTGGTGGCGAAGCTGTCGCCGGTCGGCAACGACCAGCCCTGGCAGGATCGGCTCCGCACCCATGCGCGCGATCATCGCGCACTGGCGCTCCGATATCCTCACACGTTTCCCCTGCTGCAAAGATTCTTCAACACGGGGGTCTCGGACTTTCCGCATATCGAGATGGTGCATCGGGCACTCGCCGATGCCGGTGTGTCCGACGACGAAGCTCCTGCCGTCTGTCTCGCCTGGTACGCAAGCGTGATCGGTCTATGTGCGGCCGAAATCAGCGGGCTCATAAGGCCGGCGAGCGAGGCCGAAGTGGCAGAAATCGAGGGACTGCCCCCCGCCGAGTTTCCGGTGTTGCGGAAACTGGCGCAATCCTACCTGGCGGTCGAAACCGAGGCCGTGTTCGAGACTGCCAACGAGCTGTTTATCAGAGGCGTATGCAGCCCCAGGGGGCGTTTGCCTGACCATTAGGTCCGCCTACGCGACAGATATGTCAGCGTCGTGCAGCCAACCATGCACCGTCCAGCGCCTGCAATAGACGGCTGGGCGATGGCGGTCGCCTGCCGATCGCGCTCAGCACTTCTCCTTGCCGCAGCGCGCGGTGTTGATCTTCTGGTGCAGCGTGTCGAGGCCGACCGCGCCGACAACCACCTGCTTGCCGATCACGTAGCTCGGCGTCCCGTTCATTCCCATCGATTCGGCGAGCTTGAAGCTCTCCTCGATGGTGGCGCGCACTTCCGGGCTGTTCATGTCTTTTTCGAGCTTGGCGGGATCGAGGCCAGCTTCCTTGGCGGCTGCCAGAGCGCGCGCCTTGTCGGCCTGACCGCGGCCACTGAGCAGCTTCTGGTGGAAGTCGAGATACTTCTTGCCGCTCGGATCTTGCATTCGCACGGCGATCCCGACCTGGGCAGCCTCGACCGAGGGCGGGCCGAGCACCGGGAACTCCTTCAGCACGACCTTGAGGTTGGGATCGGCCTTCATCAGTTCGAGCATGTCCACCATTGCGCGCTTACAGTAGCCGCAGTTGTAGTCGAAGAATTCGACCATCGTGACATCGCCGTTCTTGTTGCCCAGCGTGACGCCGCGCGGCGAACTGAAGATCAGGTCAGCGTTGTCCTTGATCGCCTGCTGATGCTTCTCCGCCTGCGCCGCGGCTTGGCGCTTGCCGAGTTCTTCCGAGGCCTCTTCCAGCACTTCGGGGTGCGTCACCAGATACTCTTTGATGATCGTCTCGATCTGGCTGCGCTGCTCGTCGGTGAATTTCTGCGCCGAGGCGACGGCCGGCGCACCGAAGACGGCGAGCGCGAGCAGGGCTGTAGCGAGCGGGCGGAGCGACGGCATGGGCGGATCCCTTCGGCGGTCAGATCGTGGAAAATTGCGCGGATTCGCACATTTCATAGCGCTTTTCGTCGGCAAATACGCGGTTTTTGTGGACGCGTCGGCTGGCACGGGCGGCCGGCCGCTTCCGACACAAAGACGCCGGCACCCGGAAAAAACGAATGCCGGCGTCCTTCGGATCGCCCGCTATGTTACTTGATGGTGGTCAGGCGCAGGTAGGGGCGGGGTTCTTCCCAGCCTTGCGGAAACGCCTTGGTGGCGGCGTCGCCCTTCACGGACAGCGGGATGATGACCTTGTCGCCGGGCCGCCAGTCGGCCGGTGCGGCGACGGTGTGCTTGTCGGCGAATTGCAGCGCGTCGATCACGCGCAGGATCTCGTCGAAGTTGCGCCCGACGTTCATCGGGTAGGTCATGGTCAGACGAATCTTCTTGTTCGGATCGATGATGAACACAGAACGGACCGCGGCGGTGTCGCTCTGGTTCGGATGGATCATGTCGTAGAGCTTGGCGACCTTCAGGTCCGGATCGGCGATGATCGGGAATTGCAGGTCGGTCTGCTGGGTGTCGTTGACGTCGGCAATCCACTTCAGGTGCTCGTCCACGGTGTCGGTCGACAACCCGATCGGCTTGACGTTACGCCCAGCGAACGGCTGCGCCAGCTTCGCCGTCTTGCCCATCTCGGTGGTGCAGACCGGCGTGAAATCCGCCGGATGGCTGAAGAAGAAGACCCAGGAATCACCGATGAAATCGTGAAACGAGATCTTGCCCTTGGTGGTGTCGGCGGTGAAATCGGGGGCAATATCGCCGATATGGAGGGACATCGGGGAAGGACTCCTGTGCGTCTGTGAAGTGCTTGAACGCGCCGGCAAACGCCGGGCGTGCGAAGAATGGAGACCCGATAGATGGGGATTCCGCAGCGCAGGATCAAGGAACTCGCTGCAAAGCACTCGCACAAAAAAGCATCGGGCGGTGCGTGATGCCGCGCACCGCCCGATGGATGTCCTATCGCGACACGACTACGGGCAAGGCATCTCGCGCCCGCCCTTCGCGATGTAGGTGCCGGTCGCAGGATTGTACGAACGGAAGCGCCGCGCGCAGTAGTCCTGCTGCCGTGCGGCTTCGGCCTGGCTGGCCGCGATGGCGCCGCCGACGATTGCCGCACCGATGCCGATGCCGATCGCCGCGCCGGGGCCCGGACCGCCCCAACCGCGCCCGCGCCCACGTCCGCCGCCCCGTCCGCGTCCGCGTCCCCAGCCACGTTGCGCATGAGCCGGTGTCGAGGCCAACGTCATCGCCGCGCCGGTCGTGGCGATCATCCCCAATCCGTACATCGTCAGCAGCGCGACGCTTGCCAGCGCTCGCGTCAGAAACTTGCGGGGCTTTCCGCCCGAGGGCGTCGTCGACTTGGTCATGGATGTCTCTCCCGTGTTGGTGCAGCGATGTTGTTTGCTGGCAAGCGCGGCCCGCAAGACGCGCAGACCGAAGGAGCAGAAAATGAGATCCGGTCGCAGGACTCAGCGAACCGATCGCCGCGCGGGGAGTGTGACAGAGGCAAAGGGGCGGGACAATCCGCCGCGGCGCGACAATCGACCGCGGATTATTTCGCGCCCGGCATTTTCGCTGCGACGATGTCGTCGGCCTTCACCCAGCCCGGAGAGCCGACCGGGAAACGGGTCTTGGCGCGGGCAGCGAGGTCGCGCGCGGTCTTGGCGTCGCCGCGCAAATACGCAGCCTGCGCCGAAGCAAGGTCGGCTTCTGCGTAGTTGCCCTTCTGGCCGTAGGCCATCGCAAGCTGGGTGTAGCCGATCGGGACTTCCGGCTCGCGTCCCAGCGCTCCGCGCAAGATCTGGATTGCTTCGTCGGTGTAGGCCTTGTTGTTGCTGGCGACCAGCGCCTGGCCGAGCAGGATCTGGATCAGCGGCGCACCGCGGGTCATCGCCACCGCCTTGCGCAGCGGAGCGATTGCTTCCGCCGGCTTTCCGCCTTCGAGCAGCGCCTGACCGCGGAGCTCGTAAAAATACGGATTATTGGGCTGGGCTTGAATCAGGCCGTCGATCTGCGCCTGCGCGGAACGCGGATCGCCGTGCAGATAGCTGGCGATGGCGCGCGCGTAGCGGGCCGGCAGGCTGGTGTTCGATGCCGGATAGCGACGGTACACCGTATCCGCCCGCTCCATGAAGCCCGATACCTTGGCGCGCATCATGTCGTGGCGGAATTGCAGCGCCGAATCATCCTTCTTGTCCCAGTATTGGCTGGAGCGTGCCAGTTCGGCGAGCGCAGCGACGCGTTCGGCAGGCATCGGATGCGACTGCGCATACGGATCGGCGCCGCGCGCCGCGAACAGGCTTTCTTTGGTGAAGCGCTGGAAGGTCTCGTACATCCCCCGCGCCGACTGCTGCGTCGCGTTGAGGAATTTGACCGCGGCACGGTCGGCGTTCTCTTCCTGCTGACGCTGATACGACAGCAGATTGCGGCGGATCATCTCCTGCGGCGCCGAGATCGCGGCGGCGCCGATGTTGCCGGCGCCGCTGTTCGGTCCCGCACTGGCCCCGGCCACCATCGCGCCTACGCCGAGCAGCATCGCGACGATCATCTGGGTTTGGGCGTGCGAGATCTGGGTCCGCAGCTTGGACAGGTGTCCGCCGGCAAGATGGCCGGTTTCGTGCGCCAGGACGCCGATGAGCTGGTTCGGCGTCTCCGATTGCAGCAGTGCGCCGTAATTGACGAAGATGCGCTGGCCGTCGGCGACGAAGGCGTTGAACGACGGATCGTTGATGATCGCGACCTGGATGTTCTGCTTCTCCAGTCCCGCGACACGCAGGATCGGCCGGGTGTAATCGCGCAGCAATTGTTCGGTCTCGGTGTCGCGCAGCAGCGGCGGCCCCTTCGGCGTCGGGGCCTGCGCCAGCGTGGGAACCGGCGTGATCGCCAGCGCGAGCGCGGTGAGCCCAGCGATCAGCCGCGAGGCGTGCTTGCGTGCGGACGGACATAGCCGTCCGGCAAAAACTGCAATGTCCTTCAGCATTGGCCGAGCATCGAATTCCGGGTATCTCCTGTGTCGGCCCGGCACCACGGAAGCAGCGCGGCGCGCAGCGGGTTCACCGAACAGACCGCGCGGGGATAGCAGAATTCAATGCTCGATGCGACCAAGACACAACGTGCGCGCGGATTGTTGACCGCGTCCGCCCGCAGCGACGTACCGCCGTTCATGGTGATGGACGTGATGGCGGCTGCCGACCGGATCGAAGCGGCCGGCGGTCACGTCATTCATATGGAAGTCGGACAGCCGTGGGCGCCAGCGCCGCGCGCCGCGCTCGCTGCCGCACATGCGGCGCTCGACAGCAGCCGGATCGACTACACCTCCGCGCTCGGGATTCCGTCGCTGCGCGCACGGATCGCGATGCATTATCGCGAAACCTATGCTTGCGACGTCGATCCGGATCGCATCGTCGTCACCACCGGGTCGTCCGGCGCGTTCATCCTGTCGTTTCTGGCACTGTTCGAGCCCGGCGATCGCGTGGCGGTGACGGTGCCGGGCTATCCGCCGTATCGCCACATTTTGAATGCGCTCGGCTGCGTGCCGGTGCCGATCGAGACGCACAGCGAGACGCGTCATGCGCTGACCGGCGAAGCGCTGCTCGCCGCGCACCGCAAGGCGCCACTGAAGGGCGTGCTGGTCGGCAGTCCGGCCAATCCGACCGGCACGATGATGACGCGCGAAGCGCTCACCGAACTGATCGCCGTCGCCGAGAGCGAAGGCATCCGCTTCATCTCCGACGAGATCTATCACGGCCTCGACTACGCATTCCCCGCGGTGACGGCTGCGGAACTGTCGCCGAACTCGGTGGTGATCAATTCGTTCTCGAAGTACTTCTGCATGACCGGCTGGCGCGTCGGCTGGATGGTGCTGCCGGAAAGCCTGGTGCGGCCGGTCGAGCGTCTGCAGCAGAATCTGGCGATCTCGGTGCCGACGCTGTCGCAGATCGCCGCCGAGGCGGCGTTCGACGGTCGCGGCGAGATGGAAGCGGTGAAGCGCGGCTATGAAGAGAACCGGGCGATTCTGATCGAAGGGCTGCCGAAGGCCGGCTTGACCGAGTTCCTGCCGGCCGACGGCGCATTCTACCTGTACGCCGACGTTTCCGCCTTCACGTCCGACAGCTACGACTTCACCAGGCGGATGCTGGAAGAGGCGAGGGTTGCGGCGACGCCGGGGATCGATTTCGATCCGGTGCGCGGCAAGAGTTTCGTGCGGTTTTCCTATGCCAGGTCCGCGGAGGATATGCGCGAAGCGGTACGCCGGATCACCGCCTGGCTCGGCCGATGATCTCGGCCGCATGACAGGATTGGCGATTTCAACGGTTGATCTTTGCGGCATTTCGTCGCTATAGGCTCCCGCGACTAATTTCTCCCGGGAGAATTCCCTTGCCGCTCGGTTCGTCCGCGCCGCCGTGCACCGGCGGCCACGCAGTGCTTGCTGCTCGCTTGTGGCCGCAGCACTCGGGCGGATTCTCTGTCTGGTTGCGGGCGATCGTTCTGGTCGCGTCTGGCGTGCTGTTGTTGGCGCTGTCGGCCAAGGTCAACTTGCCGCTGCCGCTGGTACCGATGACGCTGCAGACGCTGGTTGTGGTGCTGATCGGGGCCGCCTATGGCGCGCAGCTCGGTGCCGCGACACTACTCGCCTATCTCGCCTCGGGCGGCGCCGGTCTGCCGGTGTTCGCCGGCCCGGTCGGTGGACTGGCGCCGCTGCTCGGCCCGACCGCCGGTTATCTGGGCGGCTTCGTCGTCGCTGCAGTCTTGGTCGGGTGGTTCGCCGAACGCGGCTACGATCGCTCGGTGCCGAAGCTGTTCGCGGCGATGCTCGCCGGCCACCTCGCCATCCTGACGCTTGGCTTCACCTGGCTCGCCTTCGGTCTGCATCTCGGCGTGGCCAAGGCCTGGTGGATCGGTGTGGTTCCGTTCCTCGCCGGCTCGCTGGTCAAGTCCGCGCTTGGCGCGACCTTGTTACCCGTGATGCGCCGCATCCTCGACCGCCAACGCTGACGGTTCAAAGTCAATCGACTTGGCTGGCCGGTCTGCCTGCGGTCGGTCAGCAACGTCACATTCTTCGACAGGCATCAAGCGAGTGGAGTGATGGCCATGTCGGCGACGACCGATATCGATGCACTGGCGCTGCCGCAGAGCGGCAAGTCGAAGCCGTTCTACAAGGTGCTGTACGTCCAGGTGCTGTTCGCGATCGTGGTCGGCGTGCTGGTCGGCTGGCTGTCGCCGCACTTCGCCACCAACGAATGGATCAAGGCGCTCGGCGACGGCTTCGTCAAGCTGATCAAGATGGTGATCGCGCCGATCATCTTCTGCACCGTGGTGTCGGGTATCGCCCACATCCAGGATGCCCGCAAGGTCGGCCGCGTCGGTATCAAGGCGCTGCTGTATTTCGAGATCGTGTCGTCGTTCGCGCTGATCCTCGGCCTCGTGGTCGGCAATCTGTTTCCGGTCGGCCACGGTCTCGCCGCCAGGCCGGACGCCGGCGCGGTGGCAAAATACGTCGATCAGGCCAGCCACATGAGCTCGGTCGACTTTGTGCTGCATATCATCCCGGACAGCGTGGTCGGCGCCTTCGCGAGAGGCGATATCCTCCAGGTGTTGCTGTTCGCAGTGCTGTTCGGTTTCGCGCTGATGGCGCTCGGTGAACGCGGCCATCGGCTGCGCGACGTGATCGACGACGCCGCGCACGCTGTGTTCGGCGTGATCGCGATCGTGATGAAGGCGGCTCCGATCGGCGCATTCGGCGCCATGGCTTACACGATCGGCAAATACGGCCCTGCGGCGCTCGGCAATCTGATCGGCCTGGTGGCGCTGTTCTACGCCACCGCAGCGCTGTTCGTGGTGCTTGTGCTCGGCACCATCGCCAGGTTCGTCGGCTTCAACATCTTCAAGTTCATCGGCTACATCAAGGACGAGCTATTGATTGTGCTCGGCACCTCGTCGTCGGAGAGCGCGCTGCCGCAACTGATGGAGAAGCTGGAACGGCTGGGCTGTTCGAAGTCGGTAGTCGGCCTGGTGGTGCCGACCGGCTATTCGTTCAACCTCGACGGCACCAACATCTACATGACGCTGGCGACGCTGTTCATCGCCCAGGCGCTCGGTATCGAGCTGTCGTTCAGTGACCAAGTCGCGATTCTGCTGGTGGCGATGCTCACCTCGAAGGGCGCCAGCGGTGTCACTGGTGCCGGATTCGTGACGCTTGCCGGCACGCTGGCGGCCGTCAACCCAGCGCTGGTGCCAGGCATGGCGATCGTGTTCTCGATCGACAAGTTCATGAGCGAGGTTCGCGCGCTGACCAACATCACCGGCAATGGCGTCGCCGCGGTGTTCGTATCGTGGTGGGAGGGCGAACTCGACAAAGACCGGCTATGCGCCAGCCTCGATCGCAGCATCGATCCTTCCGACGTCGAGACGGCCGTCACCACCGGCTGACGCCGGCGCTGCAATACTGGCTTTGATTTTGATCATGTGATGCCCGCGTTCGCCGCGGGCATCGGTGTTCTTGGGGGGGCTGTTAGTCCGACAACGCGACCCGGTAGTCGCAGAGAATTCGCTACCTATTAAGATGATGGCCGGTTGGTCACTTACTTGGTCATGGCCAGGACGAGCCCGGGCATGATGAGCGGAGTGTCAAGGCTCATCAAGCTGATGCAGCGCAGCCGAGCGCGGATCTCATCACCGATCCCTGAAATGAAAATGCCCGCGGCGTGCGCGGGCATTTTTGAAGCTGTTGTCTTGATGGCGGCTTAGTTGCCGCCGCCGAAGCGGCGGGACCACCAGCCAACGCGGCGCGGGGCGGCAGAGGAGGACTCCTGCGCTGGCTGCTCGGCTGCTTGCGGGGCGGCCTCGGCGGCCGGGGCTTCTGCCACAGGCGCGGCCGCGGCGGGCTGCTCGGCCTCAGCGGTCGGCTCGGGCTGAACTTCGGTTGTGGCCTCCGCCGTCGTCTCGGAGGCGGCCGGGGCGCCGAAGCTCACCTTTTCGCGCACCGTGGAGCGGCGACGCGCAGCCTTCTTCGCGGCGCTGTCGTCCTCGGCCGGCGAGTCGCTGGCGTCGGGGGCGGCGGCTGCCGTATGCTGCGGTTCAGACGGCGCAGTATCCTGCGGCGCGACGTGATGCGGCTGTTCGGTCTCGGCGGCCGGTTCGAAGCTCGGCTGCACCGACGGGCTGCCGCCATCGAAGTCGGCGACCGCATCGGCGGATTCGGCTTCGTCTGCAGCGTTCAGCTCGTCGCTGATCGAGCCGACCACGCCGGCCTCGGCCTCAGTGCCATCCGCAGTGCCACGGCGGCGGCGGCCACCCCGGCGACCACGGCGGCGCGGACGGCGTTCGCCGTTCTCGCCCTGGTCGGCGCGGACTTCGGTCTCGCTGTCGTCGTCGCCGGCCTCGTCGCCTTCGTCAGCTTCGCCGACCTGTTCGACGCCTTCGGCCACGAACGGCTGCTCGCCGTCTTCGCTCACTGCACCCGCCTCGGCGGCCTCGCGCGGTTCACCCGAACGTCGGCGGCGGCGCCGGCGGCGGCGCTTGCGGTTTTCACTGTCGGTGTCGCCGGCTTCGCTCGCCTGCTCGTCGGCAAGGCCGACGGTTTCGTCGGTCTCGATCTCGGCTTCGAATTCGTAGCTGTCGTCGTCCTCAGGCTCGTCAATGGGCGCCGGCGAGGCGGCGATCTGCGCCGCGAGCAGCGCCTTGGCGGTCTCCAGCGTGTGGACCTGTTCACCGCGATCGATCACGAACGACTGCTGTCCGCTGACGGTCGGATCGGCCAGCACCGACAGTGACACTCTGAATCCGGTCTCGAGATCGCGCAGGTGGCCGCGCTTGTGGTTGAGCACGTACAGCGCCACGTCGGTGCGGGTGCGCACGATCAGATTGTGCGTCGCGCCCTTCATCAGCACCTCTTCGAGGCCGCGCAGCAATTGCAGCGCCACCGAGGACACCGAACGGACATGGCCTGAGCCGCCGCAATGCGGGCAGGGCTCGGTCGAGCTTTCCAGCACGCTGGCGCGGATACGCTGGCGCGACATTTCGAGCAGGCCGAAATGCGAGATGCGACCGACCTGGATACGGGCGCGATCCTGTCGCAGGCAGTCGCTGAGCTTGCGCTCGACCGCGCGATTGTTGCGCTTCTCGTCCATGTCGATGAAGTCGATGACGATCAGGCCGGCGAGGTCGCGCAGCCGGAGCTGCCGCGCGACTTCTTCGGCAGCCTCCATGTTGGTCTTGAGCGCGGTGTCCTCGATATGGTGCTCGCGGGTCGAGCGGCCCGAATTGACGTCGATCGAGACCAGCGCCTCGGTCTGGTTGATCACGATGTAGCCGCCGGAGCGGAGCTGCACAGTCGGTGAGAACATCGCGTCGAGCTGGCTCTCGACGCCCATCCGCGAGAACAGCGGCTGGCCGTCGCGATACAGCTTCACCGCGCGAACCTGCGACGGCATCAGCATCTGCATGAAATCGCGGGCCTCGCGGTAGCCGGCTTCGCCGGCGACCAGCACCTCGTCGATCTCCTTGTTGTAGAGGTCGCGCAGCGAGCGCTTGATCAGCGAGCCTTCCTCGTAAACCAGCATCGGGGCCTGCGACTTGAGCGTCACGTCGCGCACCGTCTCCCACATCCGGATCAAGTACTCGAAATCGCGCTTGATCTCGGGCTTAGTGCGAGCGGCGCCGGCGGTACGCAGGATCACGCCCATGCCTTCCGGCACGTCGAGGTCCTGAACCACTTCCTTGAGCCGGGATCGATCCTGCGCCGAGGTGATCTTACGGCTGATGCCACCGCCGCGGGCGGTGTTCGGCATCAGCACAGCGTAACGGCCGGCGAGCGACAGGTAGGTGGTGAGCGCCGCGCCCTTGTTGCCGCGCTCTTCCTTGACGACTTGCACCAGCATCACCTGGCGACGCTTGATGACTTCCTGGATCTTGTACTGCCGGCGCGGACGGAAGGCGCGTTCCGGCACTTCCTCGAGCACGTCGTCGCCGCCGACCGACTCGACGACGTCTTCCTCGGCGTCCTCTTCGTCGTCCTCTTCGTCGTCGTCCTCGGCTCCTGCCTCGGTCTCGGAATCAGTATCAATGTCGGTCTCAGGCTCGTGCTCAGCGTGATCGTCTTGCGCCTCGTGGCCATCCTCGGTTTCGTCGTTCCCGTCGATCGGGAAAGGCGCGTCCTCGGCGTACCCGGCGCGGGTCTCGGCGTGATCGTCGCCGTGTGCCTCTTCTTCGTGCGACGCGGTAGCCTCCGCGGCTACGAACAAGGCGGGAACCTCGCCGGCCGCGGGCTGTTCGACAGCGGCGGGCTCGGCCGCAGCGCTCACCTCCGTAGGAGACGGAGCGGGCGCTTCGGACGGCGCCGCGTCGACATCGGTGTGCTTGTGGTCTGCGTCGTGCTGCTCGGCGATCTCGCCCGCCGGCAGCTCGTGCATCAACGGTTCGCCGCTGGTGTACGCGTCGGTCTCTTGCGCCTCGTGGTGCTCCACGACGGCATCGGGCTGATCGACCGTGGCATCAAGCTGATCGGCACTGGTTTCGACGATCTCGCTCTGCACCCTCTCGCCGTTGTTGCGGCGGCGATGGCTGCGATGGCGCGAGCGGCGGCGGCTCGAGCGCTGTTCGCTTTCCTCTTCGGCTTCGCGATGGGCTCGTTCGTCTGCCTCGATCAGGGCCTGCCGGTCGGCGACCGGAATTTGATAGTAGTCGGGATGGATTTCGCTGAATGCAAGGAAGCCGTGACGATTGCCGCCATATTCGATGAAGGCGGCTTGCAGCGAGGGTTCGACCCGGGTGACCTTCGCCAGATAGATATTGCCGCGAAGTTGTTTGCGCTGGGCGGTTTCGAAATCAAACTCTTCGACGCGGTTGCCACGGACCACGACCACCCGGGTCTCTTCCGGGTGGGTGGCGTCGATCAGCATCTTGTTGGCCATTTTTCAACTCATGTCGGCGGAGCGCGCGCGAAACGGCTCGCGCAAGCAGCGCGGCCGGCAGACGCGACGGTCCACCTGATTCGGGGGTGAGGGGAAGGCCGAAACGCATCGCGGTGTGCCGTGCCGGTCGAAGACCCGAGGCGACGCGCGAGGCGAAGCAAATGCTTCGCGGCGGCGCGGCCTTTGCGTGGGTCGGTTTCGGCATCGCAGTCTGGCGCATTAAGCGTCGGCCCGTCTGAACAGGTGGCGGCTCGATCGGCCGCCGTGTCGTCTTGCTGATGGGCCGGCTCCGCGCCGAGGCGCTAAGCCGGAGTGAGGCATTCGGCCGGTGAGCCGGATGTGGCCGGTCATGCAGTGTTGAACCGTCCCGGGTACGAGAGAGGGCCCGGGGACGGACGCCTTTCGGGCTGGGCCGGCACTCCTTGACCTGCCGCGCGCTGCGCTGGCTCGGAGGGGCCGGCAAAACGCAAAATCCTCCGGGTTTGGGATCGGGGACTTGGCGCTGCACCGAGTGGCTGAACGCGACACAACCGGTAGTATAGACCGTCAGCAGTAAATACATACGTGGATTGGGTGGCGGTTGCAAGGTGAGCGTCGCGGCCTGGCAACACCCCGCAGGTTTCATTCCGAGGCACTTAAGCTCCGATTAACCGTGCAGTTTTATTGCGGTACAACGACTTCCGGGAGGTTGGGATTCGTTTGGCACGGCGCGCAAATCATTTTGTTTTGTTCAGTGCGATGGTTGCGTGCGCTGCAGCATCGCTGTGCCTGATGTCTGGGGCGATCGCTCCGGCCCTCGCCGAGCCGAGCGCAAGCGGTGTCGCGCCGATTCCGGCCAGTTTTCCGATCGCATCGGACGCGCGCATCGCCGGTGACGACAATCACACCCGCCTGATCGTCGATTTGGATACCAAAGTGCCGCTCCGTGCGTTTGCTCTGGCGGACCCTTTTCGTGTGGTGATCGACCTTCCCCAGATCAATTTCAGGCTGCCGAAGGGGGCTGGGGAAAATGGGCGCGGCCTGATCAAGGCGTTCCGCTACGGGCTGGTGATGCCGGGCGGCTCGCGAATCGTGCTCGATCTCACCGGACCGGCGAAGATCGCCAAGGTCGAGGTGCTCCAACCGGCCAACGGTCAGCCGGGGCGGCTGGTGATCGATCTCGAATCGATCGACCGCAGCAGTTTCATGCAGGCCTTGCAGACCGCGGGGAGCGTCGCTGAACTAAGGCCCAGCGTGGCGGGGGGCGATACGACTGCGACGGTGGTTCGCAGCGCGCCGCTGCCCAAGATCGAGCACGACGATCCGCGTCCGGTGGTGGTGATCGATCCTGGCCATGGCGGGATCGACAACGGTACCCAATCTGCCGATGGCGTCGCGGAAAAAACCATCGTGCTGGATTTCGCCGTCGCACTGCGCGACCGGCTGGCGCAGCAGGGCAAATTCCGGGTGGTGCTGACCCGCGCCGACGATACCTTCATTCCGCTGTCCGACCGGGTGAAGGTTGCGCGCGAACAATCCGCGGCGCTGTTCGTGTCGATCCATGCCGACGCCCTGCCGCGGCGCGAGGGCGACGCCCAGGGGGCGACGATCTACACCCTGTCGGACAAGGCGTCCGATGCGGAGGCACAGCGGCTGGCCGATGCGGAAAACAAGGCTGACGCGATCGGCGGCGTCAATCTCACCGAGGAGCCGACCGAGGTCGCCGACATCCTGATCGATCTGGCGCAGCGCGAGACCAAAGCCTTCTCCAATCGATTCGCCCAGCAATTGATGAAGGACATGAAGGCCACCACCCGGATGCACAAGCGTCCGCTGAAATCGGCCGGCTTCCGGGTGCTGAAGGCGCCGGCCGTCCCATCGGTGCTGATCGAGCTCGGCTACGTCTCCAACAAGGCCGACCTGCAGCATCTGCTGTCCGAGCAATGGCGCAGCAAGACCGTCGGGGCGGTGGCGAATGCGATCGAATCGTTTCTGAGCAAGCGAGTGGTTTCGGCCGGCCCGCCGGGCTGAAACCGCCTCGCCGGGTGCGGGACGTGGCCTGGCCGGGCCCTAGTTTGGCCACAGCGTAAGTCTTATAAGACAGGCTGCACGGTTCGCGCGGTCGATTGCAGTTTGGGCCCCGCCCGGTGGCGCAAACCGCCTCAGGTTGCGAACGGCGGCATTCTCGGTCAAGGGACATCCGCCGCAAGGCGCGGCCCTGGATGAAACGGAACTTTCTGATGCGTTTGCTGCTGCGATTTTTCGGCTTCCTGTTCGCGGCCGGCACGATCGTGTTTCTGGTCGGTGTGGCCGCTGCCGCGGGCCTGATCTGGCATTTCTCCAAGGATCTGCCTGACTACTCGCAGCTCCAGGATTACGAGCCGCCGGTGATGACGCGGATTCACGCCGCAGACGGCTCGCTGCTCGCCGAATACGCCAAGGAGCGCAGGCTGTATCTGCCGATCCAGGCGGTGCCGAAGCTGGTGATCAACGCGTTCCTCGCGGCCGAGGACAAGAATTTCTACGAACACGGCGGCATCGACTATCAGGGCATGGCGCGCGCCGCGCTCCTGTATGCGCAGAACATCGGCACCAACCGCCGGCCGCAGGGCGCCTCGACCATCACCCAGCAGGTCGCCAAGAACTTCCTTTTGACCAACGAGGTGTCGTTCACCCGCAAGATCAAGGAAGCCCTGCTGGCGATGCGGATCGAGCGCGCCTATTCCAAGGACAAGATCCTCGAATTGTATCTCAACGAGATCTATCTCGGCCTCGGCGCCTACGGCATCGCCGCGGCCTCGCTGGTGTATTTCGACAAGTCGGTCAACGAACTGACCGTATCCGAGGCGGCTTATCTGGCGGCGCTGCCGAAGGCGCCCGCGGCGCTGCATCCGATCCGCAACCACGACCGCGCGGTCGAGCGCCGCAACTATGTGATCGATCGGCTGGTCGAGAATGGCTGGATCAACCAGGCCGACGCCGACAAGGCCCGCAAGGCGCCGCTCGCCGTGACCAACCGTGGCAATGCCGCCCACACCTTCGCCGGCGAATACTTCGCCGAGGAGGTCCGCCGCGACATTCTCGATCGCTATGGCGAGAAGAAGCTGTACGAGGGCGGCCTCTCGGTGCGCGCCACGCTCGATCCGAAGCTGCAGATCGAGGCGCGCAAGACCATGGTCGCAGGCCTGGTCCGCTACGACGAAGCGCGCGGCTGGCGCGGGCCGGTCACCAAGCTCGAGATCGCAGGGGATTGGGGCGTCAAGCTCGCCGACGTCAAGGCGCTGGCCGACGTCACGCCGTGGCGGATGGCGGTGGTGCTGGAGACGTCCGATCAGTCCGCCCGCATCGGCTTTCAGCCCGGCCGCGAGCTCGGCGGAGCGGTCTCCAAGCAACGCGAGACCGGCCTGGTGATGCTCGAAGGCGTCAAATGGGCCAAGCCTGCGGCTGGTCCGTCGCGCGGCAAGACGCCGAGGACGGTGTCGGAAGTACTGTCGCCGGGAGACGTGGTCTACGTCGATCCGCTGCTCGACAAGGACGGCAAGGTGGTCGAGGGGCAATACCGGCTTCGGCAGATCCCCGAAGTGTCGGGGGCGATGGTGGCGATGGACCCGCTGACCGGCCGCGTGCTGGCGATGGTCGGCGGCTTTTCGTTCGACCAGAGCCAGTTCAACCGCGCCTCCCAGGCGTATCGGCAGCCCGGTTCGTCGTTCAAGCCGCTGGTGTATTCGGCGGCGATGGACAACGGCTACACCCCGTCGACGGTGGTGATCGACGCTCCGATCGAAATCGATCAGGGGCAGGGCGTCGGCGTGTGGCGGCCGGAGAACTATTCGACCGGCAAATATTACGGCCCGACCACGCTGCGCAACGCGCTGCAGCGTTCGCTCAACACCGTGACGGTTCGGCTGGCGCAGGACGTCGGCATGCCGCTGATCGGCGAATACGCCAAGCGCTTCGGCGTCTATGACGAATTGCCCAACTATCTGTCCTACGCGCTGGGCGCCGGCGAGACGACGGTGATGCGGATGGTCACCGCCTATTCGATGTTCGCCAATGGCGGGCGGCGGGTGAAGGCGACCCTGATCGACCGTATCCAGGATCGTTACGGCCGCACCATCTTCAAGCACGACCAGCGCGAGTGCCGCGGCTGCGAGGCGCCGGATGGCTGGAAGAACCAGCAGGAGCCGCAGCTCGTCGATCGCCGCGAGCAGGTGCTCGATCCGATGACCGCGTATCAGATTACCTCGATGATGGAGGGCGTGGTTCAGGCCGGCACCGCGACGGTTCTGCGCGAGGTCGGCAAGCCGATCGCCGGCAAGACCGGAACCACCAACGACGAGAAGGACGCCTGGTTCATCGGATTCTCGCCCGATCTCGTCGTCGGCATCTATTTCGGCTACGACAAACCGCGCAATCTCGGCCGCGGCGCCACCGGCGGCCATCTCGCGGCGCCGGTCGCCAAGGACTTCTTCAAGCTGGCGCTCGCCGACAAGCCGGCGGTGCCGTTCCGCGTGCCGGCAGGCATCAAGCTGATCCGCGTCGATGCCAAGAGCGGGATGCGCGCCGGTCCCGGCGATGGCCGCACCATTCTCGAGGCGTTCAAGCCGGGCACTGCGCCGCCGGACAATTACGCGGTGATCGGCGTCGCCGACGCCGACGGCCGGCAGCCGCAGCAGATGGCGCCGCCCGACGATCGCGGTTTTTTCCGCCCTGGCACCGGCGGTCTGTATTGACGCAGCCAGGGTAGATGCGGCTTCGAGCCCAACGGGCGATTGCGCTTTGCCGCGTCGCCCGTTAAATCGCGTCTCAGCATTCGCGGCATCGCCGCTTCCGAAGAGATCCCATGCGCGCAGAAATCGAACGCCTCGTCGAAGAGATCAAGCAGTCAGTCGGGCTGCTGAGGAGGCATCTTTGACGTCGATCAGTCCACCGTCCGCCTCGCTGAGCTGAACAAGCTCGCCGAGGATCCCAACCTCTGGAACGATCCGCAGAAGGCCCAGAAGCTGATGCAGGAGCGCACCTCGCTGGAGGATGCGCTGACCGGCATCGGCAAGGTCGAGCGTGAGCTGACCGACAATATCGACATGATCGAGCTCGGCGAGGCCGAGGGCGACGAGGGCATCGTCAAGGAAGCCGAAGAGGCGCTCAAGGCGCTGAAGAAAGAAGTTGCGCGCCGCGAGCTGGAAGCGCTGCTGTCCGGCGAAGCCGACCGCTTCGACACCTACCTCGAAGTCCACGCCGGTGCCGGCGGCACCGAGAGCCAGGACTGGGCCTCGATGCTGCTGCGGATGTACGTCCGCTGGGCGGAGAAGCACGGTTTCAAGATCGAGTATCTCGAAGAGTCCGAGGGCGAAGAGGCCGGCATCAAGTCGGCGACGATTCAGATCTCCGGTCACAACGCCTATGGCTGGCTGAAGACCGAGGCCGGCGTACATCGCCTTGTCCGCATCTCGCCGTTCGACTCCAACGCCCGCCGGCACACCTCGTTCTCGAGCGTGCAGATCTTTCCGGTGATCGACGACAGCATCAAGATCGACATCAAGGAAAGCGACGTCCGCACCGACACGATGCGGTCGGGCGGGGCCGGCGGCCAGCACGTCAACAAGACCGAATCGGCGGTGCGCCTGACCCACATCCCGACTGGCGTCGCGGTGGTCTGTCAGGCCGGCCGCTCGCAGCACAAGAACCGCGCCCAGGCGTGGGATATGTTGCGCGCCCGGCTGTACGAGATCGAGTTGAAGAAGCGCGAGGAACAGGCGGCCGCCGACCAGGCTGCCAAGACCGAGATCGGCTGGGGCCACCAGATCCGCTCCTATGTGCTGCAGCCGTATCAGATGGTCAAAGACCTCCGCACCGGCGTGCAGACCTCCGACACCGCCGGCGTGCTCGACGGCGACCTCGACGAGTTCATGGCCGCGACCCTGGCGCAGCGCGCCTTCGGGACGGGGCCGGGGACGGTGGAGGATGTGGAGTAGGCTGGACGTGCTAGGCGCTCGCTACCAGTGCTTGCAAGGCGCTGTCCCATGGAGGCTCCTTGGAGCTTATCGTTTCTCGAGCTCTAAAGACGACGTTGTCCGATCGCGTCGTTTTTGCTGGTTCTAATCTCAACCAACTATCGAAGATCGACTTCCCGCAAATCTGTTTATTCAGAATCGTGATTTCTGCGTCGGTCCATTTGGCGTCGGATGGCACTCGGCCACGTACGATCTGCTTGAGTGACCTCCCCGGTCCGGTTGACTCAAGGATCGATTGAACGAGCAGCCCGCAGTAAATGTCCTTTGTCGCATTTCCGCATGTAATATCGATACGTGAACGGTTCGCATTTGTTCGATCGCGTTTGACGTACCAAGTTCCTGACTTAAGCTGTTCGTTGTCTCGATCGCAGTTTGGGTCTGGCCATGACTCCGAAAATAGATACAATTCAAGGGACGTAATACGCGTCCGTTTCTCCTCTGGAATTCCAACGACGAGGTCGTACTCCAGCATCAGCCTTTTAGCCGCATTTTGAAAAGGAGCGGCGACCTCTTCATACGATGTTGCGTACTGGAAATCTGGGAGCATGAAAGACCTCCTTCAAATGGTGGGACCTTTTCAGCTAATCAGAAGTAAGGAGATCTTTGGATAAGGCGATTGTAGGGGGCGCTTGGAAACTAACCCGCTCCCGCCAATCTCACCCCCGCCCGCAAAAACTTCTGCGGGTCGACGGCTTCGCCGTCGATGCGGGTTTCGTAGTGCAGATGCGGGCCGGTGGAGCGGCCGGTGGAGCCGATCTCGCCGACTATCTGGCCGATGCTGACCTGCTGGCCGACCTTGGCGATGATCTTCGACAGATGGCCGTAGCGGGTCGTCAGTCCGTTGCCATGGTCGATCTCGACCATCTGGCCGTAGCCGCCAGCCCAGCCCGCGCTGACGACCTTGCCGATCGCCGTGGCTCGGACCGGGTCGCCGGTCGAGCCGCGGAAGTCGAGGCCGGTGTGCATGGCGGGGCGGCCGAGGAACGGATCGGTGCGCACGCCGAATCCCGACGAAAACTCGACCTGCCCCAGCACCGGCTTGCGATACGGCACCAGCGACAGGGCGCGGGTGAGGCGGTCGACCTGGGCGCGGCTGATATTGATGCGATAGAGCTGACGATCGAAGCTCGACGCGTTGGCCGAGGGAGCACGCACCGGTACGAACGGGCCGCCGACGCCGCCACGCGGCGCCGACGCTTCGAGCGAACGGCTGTTGAGGCCGAGATTGCCGAGCACGTCGCGCATCCGCCGTGCGCGGGATTCGTAGGTCTCTTCGACCGCGCCGAGGGTTGCGATCTGTTGTTTCTCGACCTGGTCGAGCGACGTTTGCAGCCGCGTCAGCACGGTCTCGACGCCCTGGGCCTGGGCGTACTGCGTCGGCGCACGCTCGATCGCAGCCGGCGCCGTGCGTGATTGCAGCCGCGCTTCGCGATCGGGAGGGGCGACGAAGATCACGGTGTCGTTGATCGGCGAGGGCTTCGGCCGGCCGGTCGTCTCGATATCGAACGACGGCGTGCGGGCCGGCTTGATGCTCCCCGTAACGGCGACGTCGGGCAGCGCGCTCAGGGCACCAGCGCGGGATTCGAGCAGCGACTGCCGCCGCATGATCTGTTCGAGCTTCTGATCGAACTGCTCCTGGTCGAGCAGTTGCCGGCTGGTGGTGCGGTCGACCTTGGCCCGCAGCTCGGCGATGCGATCCTCATAGGCGTACTGCATCTCGGCCTGGCGGGCGATCAGCCGGGTCAGCACGTCGTCGCGGAATGTGAAGTAGGTGGCGGTGGCCGCGGTCCAGCAGCCGAGCAGCACGATGCTGCCGACAGCGATCCAGAACAGCACAGGGCCGATCCGCACCTGACGTCCGGCGTGGGCGATCGTATAGCTGTTGCCCGCCGGCGCCGGTCGCTGTGCAGGACGAGGCGGGCGTGCCGGGCGCGGCGCCGCGGGGCGGGCTTGGTCGTGAGCGTGAGGATGCAGCGCTGCTGATGGATGGCCGGAACGGTAAGACATCGGAACTCCCGCGCTGACCGGAAGCTGGCTGCGGATCCGATCGAAGCGCGGGGCGATTTGACCCCCGCATAGTTAATTTTCAGAAAATGAAAACTATAGAGATTGCGCTGCGGCAAGCACCTGATCGGCGTGACCGTCGACCTTCACCTTGCGCCAGACCCGCGCCACGCGGCCCTCGGCATCGATCAGAACCGTGGTGCGAATGATCCCTTCGAACGTTCTGCCGTACAACGATTTTTCGCCCCAGGCGCGATAGGCTGTGAGCATCGCATGGGTCGGATCGGAGAGCAGCGGAGTCGCCAGCCGATGCTTGTCGCGGAAGGAATCCTGCGCCTTCACCGTGTCCGCCGAAACGCCGAGCACCGCGGTGCCGCAGGCGTCGAAATCGGCGGCGAGGCGGGTGAAGTCGATCGCCTCGCGGGTACAGCCGGGCGTGTTGGCCTTCGGATAGAAGAACAACACCAGCTTGCGGCCGGCGAAGTCGGCGAGCGAGATCTTGCCGCCGCCGTCGCGCGGCAGCGTAAAGGCCGGCGCCTGGCTGCCCTCGGCAAGGCCGGCCGGTTCAGTTGCAGCGGTCTTGCTCGCGGTCTTTTTGGCGGCAGGCGAATTGGCCGCAGCCTTGTTCGCCGCCGTCTTGGTCGTCGCCTTGGGGGATTTGGCGGCGGTCTCCTTGGACCGTTTCTTGGGTGTCGGCTTGGACATGCGCCTTCCTTTCGTCGCTTTCGAAAGGTCAACATCGATCATCGCCGGGCGCGATGCGATTTCGCCGCTGCTGGGCAAATCCGTCGACCTCGGGGTATGGTTGCAGGGATTCGGCGTACCGACCATCCCCGTTTGTTCAATGGGCCCGCTGGGCCGGCGGCGAGTTGAGGTTCAAGCGAGGACAGGCAGCAATGCCGCCACAGGAGCGTATCCTGCGCGACGGCGCACATCCTTTCCGCGACCAACAGGCTCCCCACGCGCGCGTGCAACGAGAGGCAATGGCCAAACATCCGACGCCGGACCAGTCCGACCCGCACGCCGGCCATGATCGCAACGACCCCACCTGGCACGAAGGCGGCCAGTGGGATCACGAGCACGACGAAGACGCGCGGTATCGCGCTCGCAAATTGCTCAAGCGTCGCAACCTCGGCCTGCATTCCATCGACGACTGGTCGAGCCGCCGCACGCCCGCGGCGCCTTGGCTGAAGCGGACGCTGCTGACCCTGGCGATCGTCGGCATGGTTCTGGTGGCCGGATTCGCCGGGGTGTGGCTTCGGCTCGGCGCCGGTCCGATCAACCTCGACATGGTGACGCCGTGGCTGGCGGACGCGATCGAAGACAACATCGGTCACGGCAACACGGTGGAAATCGGCGGCACCCAGATCGAGCGCGCGGGGCGGATTCGGGTCGCGGTGCGAATTCGAGACATCGTGGTCCGGGACCGCGACAATGTCGTCATCGCCTCCGCGCCGAAGGCGGAGGTGCGATTGTCCGGCTCGGCGTTGCTGATGGGCAGGCTCCGCGCCGAGAGTTTGCGGCTGGTCGGCGCCGAACTGGCGATCAGGATTGATCCCGAAGGACAGGTGACGGTGTCGACCGGGGCCACGGCGCGGCCGCTCGCCACCGGGGTCGCACCAACCGGCCGCCCGGCCGAATTCAAGCTGCCCACCGAATCCACGCCGCCGGCCGCCACGCCGATGACTCCCGACGGCTCGTCGTCCGCGACCGCCACGCCGGCGCCAGGCAGCGACAACTCTTCGGACCCGATGAAGGGCATGCTGGCCGCGCTGGCATGGCTCGACGGCCTGAGCATGGCGGGGCTGGATGGTCAGAACCTGAACGAGATCGGGCTCAAGAACGGAAGTCTCGTGGTCGAGGACGAGCAGCGGGGCAACCGCTGGACGTTCGAGAACATCTCCCTCAGCCTGCGCCGGCCGAGCCATGGCGGCGTGGCGCTGAGTATCGGCGAAGAGGGCACGAAAGCCTGGTCGCTGCGAGTCCAGGTCGGGGCGGCCCAAGACGGAGTACGCGCGGTCGAACTGCATGCCAACCAAGTGCCGACCCGCACCGTTCTCCTGGCGCTGCGGCTGAAGAACCTGACCTACAGCGCCGATTTTCCACTCACGGGTGATTTCAAAGGCGAAGTCGGCCGCGACGGCGTGCCGACCTATTTCCGCGGCAAGCTGACTGCCGGGGCTGGCACCGTGATCGATTTCGACACCCCGGACTATCCGATGGCGATCGATCAGATCGAAACCTCGTTCGAATGGGATGCCAATCGCCGGGTGCTGATCGCGCCGTTCAAGGTGCTGGCCGGCCCGAACCGGGTGACGCTGCTGGCGTCGCTGGAGCCTCCGAACGGCAGTGTCAATGATTGGCGGCTGGGGCTGTCCGGCGGCACCATCGTTCTTCCGGGCGCGCAGAACGAGAGCCCGCTGATCTTCAACCGGATCGCCGTGCGTGTCCGGTTCGACGGCGCCAATCGCCGCGTGCTGCTGACCCAGGCCGACGTCAGCAACGGCGAGATCGGCGTCGCCGGATCGGGCAGCATCGATTACTCCGGGGAGCCGCGACTGACGCTCGGTCTTGCCGGCACGCCGATGTCGGTCTCGGCGCTGAAACGGATGTGGCCTGTGCTGATCGTGCCGGAACTGCGCGAATGGGTGAACGACCGCATCCGCGCCGGTTCGATCCAGACCATCGACATCGCCATTAACTCGCCGATGAAAAACCTGTCGCGGCGCGGCCCGCCGATTCCGGACGAGGGGCTGCTGGTCAACATCCTCGGCAGCGGCGCGACGATCTATCCGGTCGATGGCATGCCGACCGTGAAGGATGCCGACATGCGGGTGCGCGTGACCGGCCGCACGGCGACTGTCGCGATCAATCAGGCCAATGCGGACACGGACGGCGGTCGCAAGATCGCGCTGTCGGACATTCTGTTCGAGGTCCCGGATCTGGCGCCGAAGCCGGCGCCGTCGCGGATCAGGTTCAAGCTCGAAGGTCCGGTTCCGGGGGTCGCCGAAGTGCTTGCCTCCGGCCGGCTCAGCGATGCGGCCGCCTTGCCGATCGATCCCAACACCAGCAAGGGCAACGTCTCGGCGCAGGTCGCTCTCGGCATGCCGATCCAGCGCGAGCTGACCAAGCAGGACACCAGCTATTCGATTACCGCCGACCTCAGCGGATTCTCTGCCGACAAGGTGGCGATGGGGCAGAAGCTCGAAGCCAATACGCTGAAGGTGATCGCCAACAACCAGGGCTATCAGGTCAAGGGCGACGTCAAGATCAACGGCCAGGCGGCGGCGCTGGACTATCGCAAGCCGGTCGACGGCGACGCCGACGTCAAGCTGCAGGCGACACTCGACGACGCCAGCCGCGCGCGGCTCGGAGCCGATCTCGGCAGCGGTCTCTCGGGTCCGCTCGGGGTCAAGCTGAACGGAAAGATCGGCGATAACGAACAGGATTCCAAGTTCGCGATCGAAGCCGATCTCACGCCGGTGAAGATCGACAATCTGCTGCCGGGGTGGAGCAAGCAGCCGGGCAAGCCCGGCAAGGCCGCCTTCAACGTGGTGCGCAAGCCGCAATCGACCCGGCTCGACGACGTCACCGTCGAGGGCGGCGGCACCCTGATCAAGGGCTCTCTTGAAGTCGATCCCGACGGCGACCTGATCAACGTCAACTTCCCGGTGTATTCGCCGTCCGAAGGCGACAAGGCGATGCTGAAGGCGGACCGCGGCACCGACGGCGTGCTGAAGGCGGTGATGCGCGGAGATGTGTTCGACGGCCGTGGCTTCATCCGCTCCGCGCTGTCGGGCAGCTCCGCAGATTCAAAGGGGAAGAGCATCGATTTCGATCTCGACCTCAAGTTCGGTGCGGTCGCCGGCTTCTACGGCGAGGCGGTGCGTAGCCTCGAGGTCAAGACGACGCGGCGGAACGGCGCGATCCGCAGTTTCAACATGACCGGCAAACTCGGTCGCGACACCCCGATCACCGCCGATCTGCGCGGCCGCAATCAGGGCCGCGAAGTGATTTATCTCGAGACCAACGACGCCGGCGCGTTCTTCCGCTTCACCGACAGCTACGCGAAGATGTACGGCGGCCAGCTCTCGCTGGCGGTCGAGCCGCCGACAGCCGAACCGCGCGAGAAGGAAGGCCTGATCAATGTCCGCGACTTCACCGTCAAGGGCGAGGCGGCGCTCGATCGCGTCGCGGCCGGCGCTCCGGGCGGCACGCCGCAGGGACTGTCGTTCTCGCGGCTGCGCGCCGAGTTCAGCCGCCAGAACGGCACGCTCACCATTCGCGACGGCGTGGTGAAGGGCCCGACGATCGGCGCCACCATCGAGGGCTCGATCGACTACCCCGCCAACCAGGTGCGGATGAGCGGCACCTTCGTGCCGATGTACGGGCTGAACAACATGTTCGGGCAGATCCCGATCGTCGGCCTGTTCCTCGGCGGCGGCAGCAACGAGGGCCTGATCGGCGTCACCTACGAAGTGGTGGGCACCCCGGGCAAGCCGGTGCTGCGAGTCAATCCGATCTCGGCGATGGCGCCGGGCGTGCTGCGCAAGATCTTCGAGTTCAACACCGGCCGACAAAACAGCGGCGCCGATTTCCCGGCGCCGCCCAACTGATCGTCTCGTCTTTTGGCGTAGAACGCCGGGGCGCTTCTCAGCGCTGGCGCAGCCACGGCACCATGCGGCCGAGGGTGGCGTCGTGCCGGCCGTATTGATGCCACAGCGCGCCGACGACGTGGATGAACACCACGATCACGGTGGCCAGGAACAACGGTCCGTGTGCCGCATGCAGCGCGCCGGCCACTGCCTTGTTGGCTTCAAACAGCGGCGGAATGCCGAGCAGATCGATGCCGCGGCCGGAGAACAGCGTCATGCCGACGCCGGTGGCGGGCAGGGCGATCAGCAGCAGATACAGCAGGCCGTGGCTGATCCGGGCGATCACTTCGGTGACGCGCGGCGACGGCACCAGCTCCGGAGCGCCGTGGATCCGGATCCACAGGACCCGGAGCACGGCGAGGCCCAGCACCACAGTGCCGATCGCCTTGTGCCAATTGTACATCGTGCTGCGCAGCGGGTCGGCTTTGTCCAGCCCCTGCGCGTAGTTCATCGAGGCGAAGAGCGCGATCACGGCGAAGAAGATCACCCAGTGAATGGTGACGGCGAGCGCCCCGTATTCGCTGGGTTGTTTGTCGGCGGAGGCGATGGTTGTAGTCGTCATGATATCTCCGAAGGAAAATCGCGGCACGTCGAAGCCCGCGGCGCGAGCTGCCCACCGGACGATGATGCCCGGCAGAGCGGCGGCAGCGATGTGATCGAGCGCAATTCCGCCGAACACATTTTGCTGATCGCGGGCGTGGGAGGCCGCCAATGGCCCGGTCTATGCCACGCGAGGATTGCGAAGTCATGACCGAAGGCTGCGAGTGCCTTGCAATTACAACGGCTTATTGTCGCTCCCGCAGGGCGGGCACCACCAGAAATGGAATCATGCCGAGCACCACGCTGACCAGTGCGAAGCCGAGCACCGGGTTGTAGCTCTGGGTCAGGTCGTGCAGCAGGCCGCCGCACCACGAGCCGAACGCCGAGCCGAGGCCGCTGCCGATCGCGATCGTGCCGTAGATGGTGCCGACATGCTTGCCGCGGAACACACTCATCGCAGTAGCGGTGATCAGCGGGCCGCGCGAGCCGATCATCGAGCCGAAGCAGATCACGAAGCCGCCGAGCAGCACCGGGTTCGGATACCATTGCAGCAGCCAGAGCAGCGCGAGGCCGGTGATCGAGACCGCATAGGAGAACAGGATCGACGGCCGCCGCCCGATCACCCCGTCGAGCCAACTCACCCCGAGCATGCCGGCCACCAGCACCACGCCGGAAAAGCCCCACGCGGTCGCAGCCTGCAGCGGCGCGAAGCCGGCGTCGACCAGATAAGCCACCACCTGCGCTGCGATCGAATACATCCCGATCGCGGTGAAAAAGAAGGTCGCGAACAGCGCCCAGAACGCGTTGTGGCGCATCGCGCTCCGCAGCGTCCAGCCGTCATCGTCCGCATCCTGTTGGGGGCGCTGCGCGTGGGCGTCCGCGCCGGCGGCGAAACGCCGCCACGGCAGCAACGACAGCGGCAGCAGCAGGACCAGCATCGCGCCGCCCAGCATGAGATAGGCCTCGCGCCAGCCGACCCGTTCGATCAGCACCTGCGCGATCGGCAGCATCACCAAGACGCCAGCGCCGATCGCCGAATACACCACCGCCATCGCGGTCGGCAGCTTTGCGCCGAACCAGCGGCCGAGCAGGATCGAGTTCGGCACGTTGCCGGTGAGGGCGATACCAAGTCCGGCGCACAGGCCGACCGTGATCTGCAATTGCCACAGCCGCTCGGCGTAGGCCGCGACGACGAAGGCGCCGCCGAGCAGCACCATGCCGAGCGTATAGACCGCGCGCGGACCGGAGCGATCGAACAGCCGGCCGACCAGCGGCGAAGCCAGCCCGGTGCACAGCGCCGTCAGCGAATAGATCGACACCACCTCGGCGCGGTCCCAGCCGAACGAGGCCGAGATTGGCAGCAGGAATACGGTGAAGCTCTCACCGAGCCCGCGGCCGAGCAGCGACAGCACGAAGCACAGGCCGAGAATGAACAGGCCGGTGCGCGAGGCACGGTGATCCAAGAGCGATCCTTCCCGAACGAAACCACGTTTTTTGGTATCGAACGCGGTTTTGCCGGAAAGGAGCAGAGCCAGCTAGCGAATGGGGCTATGCAAGCCGCAGCAGCACATGCTTCTTCTTGCCCATCGACAGCTTGATCACGCCGTCCGACGACAGGTCGGTGGCTGTCAGGGTCATCTTCTCGTCGGTCACCGACGCGTCGTTGACCTTGAGGCCGCCGGCCTTGATCTGGCGGCGGGCTTCCCCGTTGGAGGCGACCAGGCCGGTCTTCTCGGCAAACGCCACCAGCACGCCGATCCCCGCATCGAGCTCGCCGCGGCTGATCTCGACGCTCGGCAGATCCTGCGCGGTGCCGCCCTGTTCGAAGGTGGTGCGCGCGGTGGCTTCCGCCTTGTCGGCGGCGTCGCGGCCGTGCATCAGCGCGGTTGCCTCGGTGGCCAGGATCTTCTTGGCGTCGTTGATCTCGGCGCCCTGCAGCTTCGACAGCCGCTCGATCTCGTCCATCGGCAGCAGGGTGAACAGCTTCAGGAACCGGCCGACATCGGCGTCCTCGGTGTTGCGCCAGTACTGCCAGTAATCGTACGGCGCCAGCATGTCGCCGTTGAGCCAGACGGCGCCGGCGGCGGTCTTGCCCATCTTGGCGCCCGACGCGGTGGTCAGCAGCGGGCAGGTCAGCGCGTGAAGCTGATGCGTGCCCATGCGGCGGCCGAGGTCGACGCCGTTGACGATGTTGCCCCACTGATCCGAGCCGCCCATCTGCAGATTGCATTTGTAGCGGCGCGCCAGCTCGACGAAGTCGTAGGACTGCAGGATCATGTAGTTGAATTCGATGAACGACAGCTCCTGCTCGCGGTCGAGCCGCAGCTTCACCGAGTCCATCGTCAGCATGCGGTTGATCGAGAAGTGGCGGCCGACGTCGCGCAGCATCTCGATGTAGTTGAGCTTGGTCAGCCACTCGGCGTTGTCGGCCATCACCGCGTCGCTGTGGCCGTCGCCGAACTTGATGAACTTCGAGAACGTGCCCTTGATCGACTCCTTGTTGGCGTCGATCTGCTCGTAGGTGAGGATCTTGCGGGTCTCGTCGCGGCCCGACGGATCGCCGACGCGCGTGGTGCCGCCGCCCATCAGCGCGATCGGCTTGTTGCCGGTCGCCTGCAGCCAATGCAGCATCATGATCGAGAGCAGGTGGCCGACGTGCAGCGACGCGGCGGTGCAATCGTAACCGACATACGCGACCACTTCGCCCTTCGCCGCGAGCGCATCGAGCGAGTCGGGGTCGGAAATCTGATGAATGAATCCCCGGCTCTGGAGAACATTCATAAAATCAGACTTAAAAGCGGTCATCTGTATCGGTCTCTGATCACGGTTATTTCACGCATCGCGCAGATCGCGCACGACGACGCCCAGGAAAGTCTTTCGAGCGCGTTACCCTGTGGCATTATAAGAACTAGGTGTTTGACACAAGTTGGACATTCCGCAGCGGCCAGAGAAGGCGCGTGCCATGATGATGACGGCGATCGGACTGATGAGCGGGACGTCGCTCGACGGCGTCGATGTCGCTCTGATCAAGACCGACGGACGGCGCGTCGCTGCGCTGGGGCCGTCGGGCTACCGGCCCTACACCGAGACCGAGCGCGGCCTGCTGCGCCAGGCGCTCGCGGAAGCGGTGCAACTGACGGCGCGCGATGCCCGGCCAGGCGTGCTCGCCGAGGCTGAACGTGCGGTGACGATCGCCCATGCCGAGGCGGTCGCCGCCTTCGTGGCGCAGAACCGGCTGTCGCCGGAGAGCATCGACATCGTCGGCTTCCACGGCCAGACTGTGCTGCACCGGCCGGCCGAGAAGCTCACCGTGCAGATCGGCGACGCCGATGCGCTGGCCAAGGCGATCCGCATGCCGGTGGTGTGCGACTTCCGCGCCGCCGACGTCGCCGCCGGCGGGCAGGGCGCGCCGCTGGTGCCGGTGTATCACCGCGCGCTGGCGCAGTCGCTCGGCCGTGACGGCCCGATCGGCGTCGTCAACATCGGCGGCGTGTCCAACGTCACCTATATCGATGGCACCGACGCGCTGATCGCCTGCGATACCGGCCCCGGCAATGCGCTGCTGGACGACTTCATGTTCCGCACGCTCGGCAAGCCGTTCGATTGCGAAGGCCGGCTGGCGGCGCAGGGGACGATCGACCAGGCGTGGCTTACCGACGCTCTGCAGCATCCGTTCTTCGCCAGGCCGTCGCCGAAATCCCTTGACCGCAACGACTTCGCCGGGCTGGCGCTGCGCGACTGGCCGGCGGCCGACGGCGCGGCGACGCTGACGGCGTTCACCGCCGGCGCCATCGCGGCGGTGGTGCCGCTGCTGCCGAAGCCGCCTCAGAGTTGGATCGTCACCGGCGGCGGGGCGCGTAACCTGACGATGATGCGGATGCTGCGCGAAGCGCTGGCACCCGCGAGGGTCGAGACCGCGGATGCGCTGGGCTGGTCGGCCGACGCGATGGAGGCACAGGCGTTCGCCTTCCTTGCCGCGCGCGGGCTCAAGGGCCTGCCGCTGACCTATCCGGCGACGACCGGCGTCGCGTTCCCGATGACCGGCGGACTGATCGCCCGGCGCTAGCGCCGGGCGGTACGTCCGATCAGCGGACGTTGGCGAGCCGCATGTCGAGATAAGAGGTAATCGTCTCCATCAGCGGCTCCATCTTGTCCTCGAAGAAATGGTTGGCGCCGGGAATGGTCTGCTGGTCGATGACGATGCCCTTCTGGGTCTTCAGCTTCTCGACCAGGGTGTTGACGTCCTTGGCCGGAGCCACGATGTCCTTCTCGCCATGGACGATCAGGCCGGACGACGGGCACGGCGCCAGGAACGAGAAATCGTAGCGGTTCGGTTCCGGCGCGATCGAGATGAAGCCTTCGACCTCCGGCCGGCGCATCAGAAGCTGCATGCCGATCCAGGCGCCGAACGAGAACCCGGCGACCCAGCAGGCGCGCGCTTCCGGATTGATGGTCTGCGCCCAGTCGAGCGCCGAGGCCGCGTCCGCAAGCTCGCCGGTGCCGTGGTCGAACGAACCCTGGCTGCGGCCGACGCCGCGAAAATTGAACCGCAATACGGAGAAGCCACGGGCGACGAAGGCGTAGTACACCTGATAGACGATCGGATGGTTCATGTTGCCACGGAACTGCGGATGCGGGTGCAGCACCATCGCGATCGGCGCGTTCTTCTGCTTCGCCGGGTGGTAGCGGCCTTCAAGTCGGCCCGCCGGACCGGTGAAAATAACTTCGGGCATCAGGGATCCTTGCGCGACATCGTGGGATTCGGCCTGGCGCGCCGGGCGCGCGCGGTTTCTGCCTGCAACGGCCGCCGGCTGCCGCAGAGCGGAAGGGGCAGGCGGCCGGCGGAAACGGGGAGCTGCGTTCTAGCATGGAGCGCGGGGCCGAATGCAAGCATATTGAGCAGGGTGGCCGCCGGCGGCGATGCACACGCGCGTGCGGCGGTCCGGCCCGGAACAAGGAATGAAGCGCTTTGACGGTCAATCGAGTGTATCTGGACGGGAATGCGACCACGCCGTTACGGCCGGAAGCCAAGGCGGCGATGGCGGCGGCGTTGGATGTCGTCGGCAATCCCTCGTCGGTCCACGCCGAAGGCCGTGCGGCGCGCGGGCTGCTCGAACAGGCCCGGACGGACGTTGCCGCCATGGTCGGAGCTGCGCCGCGCGACGTGGTGTTCACGTCCGGCGGCACCGAAGCCAACATGCTGGCGCTCATGCCGGAACTCCGGACCAGCGCGGAACCTGTTGAAAGGTTGCTGCTTTCATCCATCGAACATGCCTCCGTTCTGAGCGGCGGCCGGTTCCCGCCCGACCGCGTCGGCCAGATCCGGGTGACGACCGACGGGGTGCTCGACCTCGATCACCTGCGCGCCTTGCTGGCTGACGGGGGACCGGCGCTGGTGTCGGTGATGCTTGCCAACAACGAGACCGGCGCTCTTCAGCCGATTCGTGAAGTGGCTGAGATTGTGCATCAAGCGGGCGGCGTGCTGCACGTCGACGCGATCCAGGCGCTCAGCAAAATTCAATTCGGAATCAAGCAGCTCGGTGCCGATCTTGTGTCGCTGTCTGCACACAAGATCGGGGGGCCCAAGGGCGTCGGCGCGTTGGTGCTGAGCCCGAAGCTCGCCGGACTGGAGCCGGTTCTGCGCGGCGGCGGGCAGGAACTCGGGCGACGCGGCGGTACCGAGAATCTGGTCGGGATCGCGGGCTTCGGCGCTGCGGCGGCCGCGGCTCTCCCGGCGATGGCGGACGACATGGCCCGGATCGAAGGTTTGCGAACACGGCTCGAGGCGGGCTTGCGACACATCTCCGCGGGTGAAGGGGTGATTGTTTGCGCCGGCGTGCCGCGCCTGCCGAACACCACGCTGTTCGCGGTTCTAGGACTCCGGGCCGAAACGGCGGTGATCGGCTTCGATCTGGCCGGAATCGCGGTATCGTCCGGCTCGGCCTGCTCCTCCGGCAAGGTGCAGCCGTCACACGTTCTGGAGGCGATGGGGTTCGGTCCGGAACTTGCACGATCGGCAATACGGATCAGTCTCGGCTGGTGGAGTAGCGAATCCGACATCGATCGTTGTCTGGAGGCTTGGATAAAGCTCACGGGCAACCTAGCTAAAAGGGATCGTGAAACAGTGCTTGAACGGTTCTAAGAGGGTTTCATCCCGTGACGGATCGTGTAAGCATGTCTTTCGCAGATCCACCGCGGTCCTTGAAACCGTGAGCGGAGGTTTATATGGCTGCCGTCCAAGAGACCGTCGATCGGGTCCGCCAGATCGACGTCGATCAATATCGCTATGGATTCGAGACCCTGATCGAATCCGAGAAGGCTCCGAAGGGGCTTTCGGAAGACATCGTCCGCTTCATTTCGGCCAAGAAGAACGAGCCGGACTGGATGCTGCAGTGGCGGCTGGAGGCTTACCGCCGCTGGCTGACCATGACCGAGCCGACCTGGGCGCGGGTGTCCTATCCGAAGATCGACTTCCAGGATCTGTATTATTACGCCGCGCCGAAGCCGAAGAAGACCATCGGCTCGCTCGACGAGATCGATCCCGAGATCCTGAAGACCTACGAGAAGCTCGGCATTCCGCTGCGTGAAGTGGCGCTGCTCGAGGGCGTCGAGCCGGCGCCGGGCGGACCGGACACGCCGAGCCGGAAGATCGCGGTCGATGCGGTGTTCGACTCGGTGTCGGTAGCGACCACGTTCCAGGCCGAGCTGAAGAAGGCCGGCGTGATCTTCATGCCGATCTCGGAAGCGATCAAAGAGCATCCCGATCTGGTGAAGAAATATCTCGGCACGGTGGTGCCGACCTCGGACAATTTCTACGCCACGCTGAATTCGGCGGTGTTCTCCGACGGCTCGTTCGTCTACGTGCCGCCGGGCGTGCGCTGCCCGATGGAGCTGTCGACCTATTTCCGCATCAACGAGCGTAACACCGGCCAGTTCGAGCGGACGCTGATCATCGCCGACAAGGGCTCTTACGTCAGCTATCTCGAAGGCTGCACGGCGCCGCAGCGCGACGAGAACCAGCTCCACGCCGCCGTGGTCGAACTGGTGGCGCTGGACGATGCGGAGATCAAATATTCGACGGTGCAGAACTGGTACCCGGGCAATTCGGAAGGCAAGGGCGGCATCTACAACTTCGTCACCAAGCGTGGCGATTGCCGCGGCGCCAATTCCAAGATCTCCTGGACCCAGGTCGAGACCGGTTCGGCGATCACCTGGAAATATCCGAGCTGCATCCTGCGCGGCGACAACTCGCGTGGCGAGTTCTATTCGATCGCGATCTCGAACGGCTATCAGCAGGTCGATAGCGGCACCAAGATGATCCATCTCGGCAACAACACCACGAGCCGGATCATCTCCAAGGGCATCGCCGCCGGCAAGTCGCAGAACACCTATCGCGGCCTCGTCACCGCCCACCGCAAGGCGACCGGCGCGCGCAACTTCACCGCCTGCGACTCGCTGTTGATCGGCGACCAATGTGGCGCGCACACCGTGCCCTACATCGAGGCCAAGAACGCCTCAGCGCTGTTCGAGCATGAAGCGACCACGTCGAAGATCTCCGAGGACGTGCTGTTCTATTGCATCCAGCGCGGCCTCAGCCAGGAAGAGGCGGTCGGCCTCGTCGTCAACGGCTTCGTCAAGGACGTGCTGCAGCAACTGCCGATGGAGTTCGCGGTCGAAGCCCAGAAGCTGATCTCGATCAGCCTCGAGGGTTCGGTCGGGTAAGGCCGGCAAGATTCACGAGGTGGCCGCGCCGCGGCCGCCTCGCAGGACCCGCAACGAAAAACTCATATCAACTCATCCTTCGAGGCGCGCGCCGCCGCCGATCCTCAGGGTGAGAGCCAAACAGGAAGGTCGTTATGGCTGCATTGCTCGAAGTGAAGAATCTCCAGGTCAGCGTCGCGGATCGCGAGATTTTGCACGGGCTGACGCTGACCGTGAACCAAGGCGAAGTCCACGCCATCATGGGGCCGAACGGCTCCGGCAAGTCGACGCTCAGCCACGTCATCGCTGGCAAGCCGGGCTATGAAGTCACCGGCGGCGAGATCCTGTTCAAGGGCGAGAACCTGCTCGAGATGGAGCCGAACGAGCGCGCCGCCAAGGGCGTGTTTCTGGCGTTTCAGTACCCGGTCGAAATCCCCGGCGTCGCCACCATGAACTTCCTGCGCACCGCGCTGAATGCGCAGCGCAAGGCGCGCGGCGAGGACGAATTGTCGACGCCGGATTTCCTCAAGCGGGTGCGTGAGGTCTCCGGCTCGCTCGGTATTCCGCAGGAGATGCTGAAGCGTGGCGTCAATGTCGGCTTCTCGGGCGGCGAGAAGAAGCGCAACGAGGTGCTGCAGATGGCGCTGTTCCAGCCCAGCCTGTGCATCCTCGACGAGATGGACTCCGGCCTCGACATCGACGCGCTACGCATCGCCTCCGAAGGCGTCAACGCGCTGCGCTCGCCGGAGCGGGCGATGGTGGTGATCACTCATTATCAGCGGCTGCTCGACTACATCGTGCCGGACTGCGTTCACGTGATGTCGAAGGGCAAGGTGGTGAAGAGCGGCGGCAAGGAGCTGGCGCTCGAACTCGAGGCCAACGGCTACGCACAGTATCAGGAAGCAGCGGCCTGACGGCCGCCGATCGGGACACGGCCATGAACATCGCAGTGGTGAAAGCCGAAAAGCCGGACACAGCGAGCGATAATTTCGCCGCTGCCGGCGCCCGCCTGCCTGTCGCCGGTAAGCTCGACGAGACGCGCCGCCAGGCGCTCGACGTTTTCCAGCGTATCGGCCTGCCGCATCGGCGGATCGAGGATTGGAAGTACACCGACTTGCGGGCGTCGATGCGCGAGGTGTTGCCTGTTGCGCCTGCGCCCGATGCATCCGCGCTGGTCCGCGCCGAGGCCGCCGCCGGCCTGCACGCGATTGCCGGCGTCCGCCGCCTGGTGTTGGTCGACGGCGCGCTGGCGCCCGGCCTGTCGGACCTTGCCGGCCTTGAAGCCGGCTTATCGATCCGCAGCCTGCGCGAGGCGCTGCAGAGCGGCGACGACTGCGTGCTGTCGCTCGACACTGCCGATCCGATGGCGGCGCTCAACACCGCGCTGATGACCGACGGAGTCGTCATCGAGGTGGCGGACGGCACCACGCTCGCCCGGCCGCTGCACATCCTGCACATCGCTTCCGGTGGCGCGCCGGTGGCGATGTTCACGCGGTCGCGGATCGCGCTCGGCAAGGACGCCGCGGCCACGGTGGTCGAGAGCTACGTGGCGGGCGAGGGCGCCGGCAGCTATCAGGTTCACGATGCTGCTGTGATTGCGGTCGGTGACTACGCCCGTCTCGACTACGTGCGGATCGTCGAAGACTCCCGCGAGGCTTTCAACATCACCTCGGCGACGGTTTCGGTCGGCGCGCACGCACATTTCAACGCGTTCGGCATCACTACCGGCGGTCTCGTCAGCCGCTATCAGGCGGTGGTGACGGTCGCCGGCTCGCATTCCAAGGTCGAGACCAACGGCGTCAATCTGCTCAACGGCAAGCAGCATGCCGACACCACGCTGGTGATGAACCATGACGTCCCGGACTGCGTCAGCCGCGAGGGCTTTCGCGCGGTGTGCGACGATCGCGGTCACTCGGTGTTCCAGGGGCGGATCAATGTCCGGCAGCCGGCGCAGCAGACTGATGCCAAGATGATGACCCGGGCGCTGCTGCTGTCCGACGAGGCCGAGGTCGACAACAAGCCGGAACTCGAAATCTTCGCCGACGACGTCACCTGCGGTCATGGCGCCGCGGTGGGCGCGCTGGACGATTCCTTGCTGTTCTATCTGCGCGCCCGCGGCCTGCCGCAGAAGGAAGCCGAGGCGATGCTGATCCAGGCGTTCGTCGGCGAGGCGATCGAAGCGATCGCGGATGACGATTTGCGTGAGCTGGTGACCGCCGCTGCGGTGCGCTGGCTGGAGGCGAGGCGATGAGTACGCATCCGGCGGTCGGCAACGGCAGCTACGACGTCGACCTCGTCCGCGAGGACTTTCCGGCGCTGTCGCTGGAGGTCTACGGCAAGAAGCTGGTGTATCTCGACAACGCCGCCTCGGCGCAGAAGCCGCGTCAAGTGCTGACGCGGATGACGCAGGCGTATGAGAGCGAATACGCCAACGTGCATCGCGGCCTGCACTATCTCGCGAACGCCGCCACCGAGGCCTATGAGGGCGGGCGCACCCGCGTGCAGCATCTGCTCAACGCCAAGCGTCCCGAAGAGATCATCTTCACCCGCAACGCCACCGAGGCGATCAACCTGGTGGCGTCGTCGTGGGGCGCGACGAACATCGGCGAGGGCGACGAGATCGTGCTCTCGATCATGGAGCACCATTCCAACATCGTGCCGTGGCACTTCCTGCGCGAGCGCCAGGGCGCGGTGATCAAGTGGGCGCCGGTCGACGATGAAGGCAACTTCCTGCTCGACGAGTTCGAGAAGCTGCTGACCGCCAAGACCAAGCTGGTTGCGATCACCCAGATGTCGAACGCGCTCGGCACGGTCGTTCCGGTCAAGGACGTCGTTAGGATCGCCCATGCCCGCGGAATTCCGGTGCTGGTCGACGGCAGCCAGGCGGCGGTGCATCTCGCAATCGATGTCCAGGACATCGATTGCGATTTCTATGTAATGACCGGCCACAAGATCTACGGCCCGACCGGGATCGGCGCGCTGTATGGCAAGTACGATGTGCTCGCCAAGATGCGGCCCTTCAACGGCGGCGGCGAGATGATCCGCGAGGTTGCGCAGGATTGGGTGACCTACGGCGATCCGCCGCATCGATTCGAGGCCGGCACGCCGGCGATCGTCGAGGCGGTCGGACTCGGCGCGGCGATCGATTACGTCAATTCGATCGGCAAGGAGCGGATCGCCGCCCATGAACACGATCTTTTGACCTATGCCGAGGATCGGCTCCGCGAGATCAACGCACTGCGGATCATCGGCAGCGCCAAGGGCAAAGGCCCGGTGATTTCCTTCGAAATGAAGGGCGCGCACCCGCACGACGTCGCCACGGTGATCGACCGGCAGGGCATCGCGGTCCGGGCCGGCACCCATTGCGTGATGCCGTTGCTGGAGCGGTTCCAAGTCACTGCGACGTGCCGTGCGTCGTTCGGCATGTATAATACCCGTGAGGAAGTGGACCAACTCGTCAGTGCGCTGATCAAGGCGCGGGATCTGTTCGCATGACCGATACGATCGAAGCCAAAGCCAACATGCAGACCGTTTCGGCGCTGCCGCCGGAGGAGACCGAACGGCTCGGCACCGAGATCGTGGCGGCGCTGAAGACGGTGTTCGACCCAGAAATCCCCGCCGACATCTACGAGCTCGGACTAATCTACAAAGTCGAGATCAAGGACGACCGCACCGTCGACCTCGACATGACGCTGACGACGCCGAACTGTCCGGCTGCGGCCGAGCTGCCGACCATGGTCGAGAACGCGGTCGCCAGCGTGCCCGGTGTCGGCGTGGTCAACGTCAACATTGTCTGGGAGCCGCCGTGGACGCCGGAGCGGATGAGCGACGAAGCCCGGCTCGTGCTGAATATGTGGTGAGGACGGATTGGGTCTGCGTCTGAACGGAGTGATCGAAACGGCGCTGTATGTCGACGACCTCGATCGCGCCCGAAGCTTCTACCAGGACGTCCTGCTGCTGAGTCCGATGACGAGCGATCAGCGGTTTTGTGCTTTCGACGTGGGCAGCCGCAACGTGCTGCTGCTGTTCAAGCGGGGCAGCACGCTGGAGACGGTCCATCTGCCGGGTGGCACGATCCCGCCGCATGATGGCAGCGGACCTGTCCACATCGGACTGTCGGTCGATCGCGACCGGCTCGGCGAATGGGAAGCGCGCCTGACGGAGCATGGCGTGGAGATCGAAGGCCGCACGGAGTGGCCGCGCGGCGGGTCGAGTATCTACTTCCGTGATCCCGATCGCCATCTGTTGGAACTTGTGACGCCGGGTGTCTGGCCGATTCATTAGGCCCGATCCTACCGCGAGGTGGTAGCACCTTTCGAAGTGGCGGTTGCGTAACTATCTGAAGGTCCGGCTGGTCGCCGGTGAAGCGGCGAACGTCTCCGGGCAGGCCCGGCAACAGGAGTGGGAAACACCATGGCTACGGCACGTCCTCGGCCTCAAGTGATGCGCCTCACCGACGCGGCGGCCGGTCGCGTCAAGGAACTGATGGGCCGCGCCGACAGCGAGATTCTCGGCCTGCGCGTCGGGATCAAGAATGGCGGCTGCGCCGGGCAGTCCTACACGGTCGAGTACGCTCACGATGTCAAGCCGAACGACGAAGTCATCGAAGACAAGGGCGTCAAGATCATGGTCGATCCGAAGGCGGTGCTGTTCCTGCTCGGCACCGAGATGGACTACAAGGCCGACAGGATGCAGGCGCAGTTCGTGTTCAACAACCCGAACCAGATCTCAGCGTGCGGCTGCGGCGAGTCGGTGGAGCTGAAGCCGGCTTCGGTCGACGGCTGAGCTCCATCGGATCTGATTCAAACTTTACATTCCGTCAGAAGTGCAGAGCGCGCGGTACGCTACCGCGCGGTATTTGCGTGTGAGAATTAAGTGCGCTTTAAGGGGCGGCAAGTGAATACCTCTCCAAGGGCGGAACGATCAGGGGAGGATCACCATGAAGCGCCGCGATTTTCTGCTTGGAGCTGCAGCCGTCGGCCTCGGTGGGCCGTTGCTGGCGAAGGCGGCAATCTCTTCCCTGCACGCGCAACCGGCGGCGCCGAAAGGGGCGAAGATCGCCAAGGTCGCGATCTTTCCGGCGATCGGCTTCTCCCGCGTCGGCAATGCCGAGGACTGGTTTCTGGCACCGGAGGTGCCGGGCCTGCTCGACGAGCCCGAAGGCGGCTTCAAGGACAAGCAGGGACGGATCAAGAAACAGGTGCAGCGCTTCCGCCTGTTCGGCTACGACGACCAGGGCCGGGTGGTGCGCGAACTCGATGCCGCCGACGGCGTGACCTGGAGCGTGCACGTCGCCAATACCAAGGCGGCCTGGTACGGCTTCATCAACGCGATGGATCGCGGCGACAGCGCGCCTGGCGTCCCCGGCGCGCAGCGCAACGCCTTCATCGCCGCCGACAAGCGCGAAGCGATGCTGTGCATCGACGCCGGCAAGCTGGAGATCGCCGGCGCCTCGACGAACTCCAAGGGCGGCGACGACAAGTATCGGATGAAGGGCCGGTTCTGGCAGACGCTCGACGTCTCGCTCGGCCATCTGCGCACCGACGACAAGGGGCGCCTGTTGGTGTTCGCCGCCGACGGCGTTTCACGCACCGCCCTGCCGCAGAATCCGGTGCGCGACTTCACCAACAATGACGGCTGGCACGACGATTGGGCCGACGGCTGGGTCAAGGCGACCGTCACCGTCGACGGCCAAAAGCTCGATTGCGATCCAGCCTGGGTGGTGTGCTGCGGGCCGAAATTTGCGCCGCAGCTCGAGCCTATCGTGACCCTGTACGACGCCGCGCACGAAGCGATGGTCGCGCTCGGTCAGATCAAGCCGCTGGCCGACAAAGTGTCGTTCCGCCGCGACGTGCTGCCGATCCTGCGCCGTGCCGGCACGATGCAGTGGGTTGCCGCAGCCTCGTTCCTCGGCGCGGCGTGGAACGACATCGGCGATCTGTCGGACCCGGCGACGATCGAGACGTTGGCAAAGCCGGGCGCGGAGGCGAGGGCCGAGCGCAAGAAGGTGTTCGATGCCTTCCGTAGGCCCGACGGCACCGACCAGCGCAATCACGCCATTCCGATCATGCTCGGCGACGGCGTCAATTATCAGGACAGTGCGCATTCCTGGCTGGCACTGACTCGGCCGCAATACCGCGTGTTGGAATTGTGGGCCGACGGCAAGTTCGAGGCCGACTACGCCGACAAGAGCGCCGACGCCGTCCGCCTCCTCGACGATCTGCCGATCGAACTACGCCCCGAGGCGATGACACGCGCCGCGCTCGACGCCTGTTCGGGTGGTGCGTTCCATCCCGGCGTCGAGATCACCTGGCCGATCCGCCACAAGGAGCTGTATCGCGGCCCGAACGAGACCAGGCTGCCGTTCCGTATTGCGCTGTCGAACCGCAAGAGCCTGGCGCAGGACGTCGGGCTGCAGCTCAACCCGGTCAACGTGTTTGCCGGCAATCCCGACAAGCCGGATCAGGGCAGGCCGATCGGCCCGCAGGCGCCCGGCGATCTGACGCGCTGGATGGGCGTGCCGTGGCAGGGCGATGCGTTCAGTTGCCAGGCGGTGCTCACCGCCAGCGGCTTTCCGACACCGGTGTGGTGGCCGGCGTTGCTGCCGGTCGATGTGCTGCCCGAGGCGTTCTATCAGCAGATGATGCGCACCGATCTGACCGAAGAAGAACGGCTGCGGTTCTATCACACGCGGGTGCCGTGGGCGCGCGGCGCGGCCGGCATCGGGCTGCACGTCGAGGCCGGCTACACCGATGGCCTGCGCCGGATGATCGAGCTCTGGACGCAGATGGGCGTCGTCGTGCGCCGCCCCGGCCCGAAGGGGCTGCCCGGTGTGCCCGATCAGCTTTATGTCGAGGTGCAGCGCGGTTCGATGGATATCGCGGCGCCAACGCTACCGCGCTGATCTTGATGGGCCGGATCGCCGTAATCGGCGCAGGGGTGGCGGCGCTGGCCGCCACGCGCACGCTGGTGCTCGCCGGACGACGGCCGCTGCTGATCGCGCCCGATCGTGACGTGATCAGCCGCGGCGAAACGTTGTCACCCGCGGCCGCGGGATTGCTGGATCACCTGCAATGGTCCGATCTGCTCGACGACGAAACATCGGTGATGAGCGAAGGCCGTTTTTCGGTCTGGGGCGACGCGAAGTTGCGCCGTGCCGCGCCAGGCGAGGGGGCCGGCTGGCACATCGACCGCGCCGCATTCGAGCGGCGGATGCGCGGCAAGCTGCAGAGCGATGCGATCGAATGTTCTGCGATCATCGTGACCATGCTGGCGCATCACTGCGACGGAGTCGTGATCGAACTCGGAGATGGCCGCGTCGTGTTCGCCGACGCGGCGATCGATTGCAGCGGCCGCGCCGCGTTGTCGTCGGGGACCGCTGCGGGGCGTCGCCGCACCGACCGGCTGGTCGCGGTGTGGCGCGTGCTGGTCCTGCCGGACGAGACTGAGCCCGCTGCGGCGACGCTGGTCGAAGCAGTTGCGCTCGGCTGGTGGTACATGGCCCCGCTACCTAGCCGCCGCATGATGCTCGGCCTGTTCACCGACACCGATCTGTTACCGCCCGGCGCGACGCAAGATGGCGCCAGGTGGACCGAGTTGGCTGCGTCGACGATCGCGATCGCACCGCGGCTGCGCAGCCTTGGTCTCGATGAGATCGCTGGGTGCGAGCCGCCGCAGGTCGCGCCCGCCGCCACCGTCACGGCCAGCCGGTTGATCGAAGGGCGCATCCTGCGCGCCGGCGACGCTGCGGCGGCGCTCGATCCGCTTGGTGCCAACGGGCTCGCCACCGCGCTGTGGAGCGGGGTGGCGGCCGCGGAGGCGGCATTGACACTCGCCGACGGCGAGCGCGAGCGCGCCGACGCCTATGAGCGCGATTACTTGCAAGGGATTGCGCAGCATCTCTTCACCCAGCAGGCGATGTATGCCGCCGAAGCGCGCTTCGCCGATGCGCCGTTCTGGCAACGCCGCCGGCCCGCTGCATCGTCCCACCCTCAAGAGGAGACACTGCCATGACCAACTTTTTGCGCACGCTGCTCGCGGCGGCTGCCCTTGCCGTCGCGATGCCGGGCCTGGCTTCCGCCGAATCCAGCGCGGTGAAGATCATTGCGCCGACCGACAAGACCATCACGCCGAGTGGCACCTGGAGCATCGGCGCGCGCGCCGGCGACTTCGTCTTCATCGGCGGCATGCGCGGTACCGACCGCGTCACCGGCAACATGGTCGACGGCGACGAGGCCCGGATCCGGCGGATGTTCGACAACATGCTGGCGGCGGCCGAAGCGGCCGGGGCGACGAAATCGGATGCGGTGCGGCTCACGGTGTTCGTCACCGACGTCGCCAAGTATCGGCCGGTGGTCAACAAGGTGCAGAAGGATATCTGGGGCGACGGCCCGTATCCGCCGCGCACCGTATTGCAGGTGCCGGCGCTGGATCAGGGTGACATCGCCGAGATCGACGGCACGTTCTACGCGCCGGAGAAAAAATAGCCTTCAGCCGGCACGTTCGCCGCTATGCTGAGCGGCGGTGCGTATGGTCGCACCGCCCGATCCGTCAGCGCTGCGAGTCGCCATGGACCGCGAATTCCTCGCCGACCTGTTCTCGCCGTTCGGCCCTGTGACGATCCGGCGGATGTTCTCCGGCTTCGGTGTCTCCGCCGACGGCGTGACCTTCGCGCTGGTGATCCGGGATGCGATCTATCTACGCACCGACGCGGACGGCGCGGCCCGGTTCGAGGCCGAGCGCAGCCGTCCGTTTCGCTATGATACGCGCGACAAGACCGTGACGGTGGGGTCGTACTGGCTGCTGCCGGAGCGGCTGCTCGACGATCCCGAGGAGTTCGCCGACTGGGCGAGGATCGCTTTCGCCGTGGCCGAGCGTGCGGCGCTCGCCAAGGCGGCCCGCAAGCCGCGAAAGGCGGCGATCAAGACGGGGACATCGGCCAAACGCGAGGCGAAGTCCGCCGCGAAGGCGGTGAAGAAGGCTGGTGCGACGACGGCGAAAGCCAAGACTGCGACAGCCAAGACGGAGAAGGCTAAGACCGCCGCCCCGAAGCGCAGCCGGCTTCCCCGCTGAGTGTTCAGGCCACCGCAGCCTGGGTATCGTTCGAATGTTCCGGGTCGGTCTCGCACACGACGCGATTGCGGCCGTTGCGCTTGGCCGCGTACAGGCAGGCGTCGGCGCGGCCGATCAGGGATTCGACATCGTCGTTCGGCTTCAGCGTCGACACCCCGGCGGACAGCGTCACGCGGCCCAGGATTTCGCCGGTCGATTTTTTCTTCAGCTCCTTGGACATCACCTGCCGGCGGATGTTGTCGGCGACGATGATCGCCTGGCGCAGCGGCGTGTTCGGCAGCACCACGGCGAATTCCTCGCCGCCGTAGCGAGCGGTGAAGTCCTGGCCCTTGATGCTCTGCTTCAAAGTGAGCCCGACCAGGCGCAGCACCTGATCGCCGGTGAGGTGGCCGTAAGTGTCGTTGAATGATTTGAAGTGGTCGATGTCCATCATCAGCAGCGACAGCGGCTGATGGCTCGCAGCGGCGCTGCGCAGCGCGTCGTGGACGGTACGATCGAAATGTTTGCGATTGCCGAGCCCGGTCAAAGGGTCGGTGAGGCTCTCGTTGCGGATCGCTTCCAGGCTGAGCTGGAGGTTGGCGATCTCCTGCTTCGATGCCGACAGCCGCTGTTCCAGCGCGCTGTTGGTCTGCTGCATCTCGCGCGTGGTGACGACGAGGCGCTCGACGATCGCCTTGATCTGGTCGTGGTCGGTCGCCAGCGACAGTTTCTGGCTTTCGCCGTGGAGATCGTCACCGAAGCTGGCGGTGCTGCCGAGGGTTTCGGCGAGCATCGCCATGATGTCGTCGATCTCTCCCGCGACGCGTGCGCCGATCCGGTCGATCCGATCGGTGGCGCGGCCTTGCGACAGATAGGTATCGTGGAGCTGGTCGAGGTCCGCCTCGCTCAAGCTGCCGCGATGCGCCAGCGTGTCGTTGATTGCGCGATTCAGCTCTTGGTTGTGGCCGGTCGCATAGGTGTACCAGATCTCGTAGTTGCGAGGTCCGGCGCCGTGGCGGAGGTTCTTGATTTGGGAAAGAGCCACCTCGGCATAGGCCATGGTGCGATCATGGTCGTCCTGCAGCGCGGCCACGAGCCACCCCTCCGATCGGCGTTTCTCAACGCATCTTCGTGAAACGGCGAGAGAGTATGGCTGGCGCGGTGAAGGCTCGGTAAACTCCGCGGCCGCAAGCGCCCATCAGCCCCGCGCGCGCACCGGGCGCAGCAGGAACGCCGGCAAATGCGAGTGGTCTCCCGCCTCCGAGGAGGTGTCGCGGGCGGGCGGGGCGG